>WQRM01000178.1 GCA_009786735.1 Oscillospiraceae bacterium
CCCCCTCAGTCGCCGCGCCACAAGACATAAAGGCGCAAGTTTTGTTCGCGGCGACAGCTCCCCCGCATGCGGGGGAGCCGCTCGGGGTGGCGGGTTACCCCCACGACATCGGGTCGCATGCTCGTAGGGGCGACCTGTGGTCGTCCGAGAAAATGCCTAGAGCCATTACTTTGCCCGGGCGGCAAAATTGCCGCCCCTACAGGTGGCGGGGTGATGCGGGTGGGAGAACCGGAACGCGCAGGGGCGCGTCCCCTACGGGCTGATGATAGTTCTCGTTGTTGTGCAACTTGCGCGTTTGCAGACACGCTTTGGGCGGGCGCGACGAAAAAAGTTGTAAAAAAATTGTGAAACCCCTTGCTTTGCGTGAAGCAATGTGATACAATAGAGCTTGTATGCTTAAACAAAATTCTGAGGAGGACAAAACATGGCACACAAATACGTATATCTGTTCAAAGATGGCAATGGCACCATGCGCGAGCTGCTGGGCGGCAAAGGCGCAAACTTGGCCGAAATGGTTCGCATGGGCTTGCCCGTGCCCCAAGGCTTCACGGTGAGCACCGAAGCTTGCACCAAGTTCTATGACGACGGCGAGAAAATCAACGACGAAATCTTGGCGCAAATCGATGCAAGCTTGGCTGCGACCGAAGAAATCGAAGGCAAGAAATTCGGCGATCCCAGCAAACCGCTGCTCGTGGCAGTGCGCTCCGGCGCGCGCGCTTCGATGCCCGGCATGATGGACACCATCCTCAACCTGGGTCTGAACGACGAAGTGGTGGCCGGCATGATCGCAGGCAACAGCGACCCCGCATTCGAGCGCTTTGTGTATGACAGCTATCGCCGCTTTATCCAAATGTTTGGCGGCGTGGTGATGGAAGTGAGCAAGCACGACTTTGAACATATCATTGATGAGCTCAAAGCCGAACTGGGCAAAACCAACGACCTTGAGCTGACGGCTGCTGACCTCAAAGAGCTTGTGGTGCGCTTTAAAGCTGCGGTGAAAAAAGCCACGGGCAAAGACTTCCCCACCGACCCGATGCAACAATTGTATGCCTCGGTGCGTGCAGTGTTCTTGAGCTGGAACAACGAGCGCGCCCACATCTATCGCCGCATGCACGAAATCCCCTACAGCTGGGGCACTGCCGTGAACGTGCAAACGATGGTGTATGGCAACCTCAACGACAACAGCGGCACCGGCGTGGCGTTCAGCCGTGACCCTGCCACGGGCGAAAACGTGCTGTATGGCGAATACCTGATCAACGCCCAAGGCGAAGACGTGGTGGCCGGCATCCGCACGCCCAACCCAATTAGCCAACTGCAAGAAGAAATGCCCGAAGTGTATCAACAATTTGTTGACACCGTGGCGTTCTTGGAAAAACACTACAAAGACATGCAAGACATGGAGTTCACGATTGAGAATCGCAAGCTGTATATGCTGCAAACCCGCAACGGCAAACGCACGGCTGCGGCTGCGCTGAAAATCGCTGTGGACCAAGTGAACGAAGGCGTGATTTCCACCGACGAAGCACTGCTGCGCTTTGACGCGAACCAACTGGACGCTCTGCTGCACCCGCAGTTTGACCCCGCAGCGCTCAAAGCGGCTGCGCCCATTGGCCAAGGTTTGGCTGCCAGCCCCGGCGCCGCTTGTGGTCAAGTGGTGTTTGAAGCCAGCACCGCCAAACAATGGTTTGATGCAGGCAAAACCGTCATCCTCGTGCGCCTGGAAACCAGCCCCGATGACATCGAAGGCATGAACGTGGCAAAAGGTATTCTGACGGCTCGCGGCGGCATGACCAGCCACGCAGCTGTGGTTGCGCGCGGCATGGGCACCTGCTGTGTGTCCGGCTGTGGCGATGTGAAAATCAGCGGCACGAGCTTCACGCTCGGCGGCAACACCTACAACGAAGGCGATTACATCTCCTTGGATGGCAGCACCGGCAAAATCTATGCCGGCGAAATCCCCACCACGGAAGCTGAAATCACCGGCGACTTCGACACCTTCATGAAATGGGCCGACGCTGCCCGCACGATGAAAGTGCGCACGAACGCTGACAGCCCCGAAGACACCAAAACTGCCGTGCAGTTTGGCGCGGAAGGCATTGGCCTGTGCCGCACCGAGCACATGTTCTTCGGCGGCGAGCGCATCAAAAACATGCGCAAAATGATCGTGGCGAAAGACGTGGAAGCACGCAAAGCCGCGCTGGCTAACCTGCTGCCCTACCAACAACAAGACTTCACCGAAATGTTTGAAGCGCTTGAAGGCAAGCCGATGACCATCCGCTTCCTCGATCCCCCGCTGCATGAGTTCCTGCCCACGGAAGAAAAAGACATCGTGGAAATCGCAGGCGAACTGGGCGTGAGCACCGACGAGCTGAAAGAGAAAATCAGCAGCTTGCATGAGTTCAACCCCATGATGGGTCACCGTGGCTGCCGCTTGGCCGTGAGCTACCCCGAAATTGCGGAAATGCAAACCACGGCTGTGATCAACGCAGCATTGGCAGTGAGCAAAACCGCAAGCTTCGCCGTTGTGCCGGAAATCATGATTCCCCTCGTTGGCGAAGTGAAAGAACTGAAGTTCGTGAAAGACATCGTGGTGGAAACCGCTGACAAGTTGATTGCAGCAAGCGGCCAAGACCTGAAATACATGGTCGGCACGATGATTGAGATCCCGCGTGCTGCCCTGCTGGCCAACGAAGTGGCAAGCGAAGCCGAGTTCTTCAGCTTTGGCACGAACGACCTGACCCAAATGACCTATGGCTTCAGCCGCGACGACGCAGGCGTGTTCTTGGAAGATTACTACACCACGAAAATCTTCGAGAGCGATCCCTTCGTGCGTTTGGACCAAAGCGGTGTTGGCCAACTGGTGCAAATGGCTTGCGAAAAAGGCCGCGCCGGTCGTCCGGGCATCAAACTGGGCATCTGCGGCGAACACGGCGGCGATCCCTCGTCCGTGAAGTTCTGCCACGGCCTGGGTCTGGACTACGTGAGCTGCTCGCCCTTCCGCGTGCCGATTGCTCGTTTGGCTGCTGCACAAGCTGCCATTGAAGCTGCCGGTGGCGAGAAAGTCGTGCACGGTTAGAGCTTGACCCCCACCGTCGCATTCGCGACACCTCCCCCAAGGGGGAGGCATCGACCGACTGCGCGTCTGTAGGTGTGGCTTTCTCTGCGACGAACGGTAACAAAACCCAAAAAGCACCCCGTCACGGTTGTGGCGGGGTGTTGTGTGTGGGAGGCGCTCGAGCACCGGTGGGGGTTATCTAAACCGGAAGC
>WQRM01000179.1 GCA_009786735.1 Oscillospiraceae bacterium
CCGGGCTGTGTTGTGCCGGGTTGTGCGGTTGTGGTTGCACCGGCTTGCGTGGTGGCAGCAGCTGTGGTCTGCCCAGGCTGTGTGGTCACGGGCGTGCCGTCGGCGTTGGTGGCGGTTGTGGTTTCAACCGTGGTGGTCTCGGCTTCGTCAATGTAGCCGCCATCCACCAACCGTTGCACCACCGCGGTGGACACACTTTGCCGCAGCGCAGTCATCGGCTCAATGCGGGTGAGCTGTGCTGCATCCACGTTGTCTTGCGGCTCAAGCGTCATGCTGCCGCCAGCGAACGCGATGCGCTCAAACTGACCGCCGTTGCGGCGCAGCACTTGGTCGTCGCTGTCGCGATAAAACGCCAGCGGACGCGAAAGCTCGCCCACCAAGCTAAAGCTTGTGGGGTTGTGGCGAAACACATCATACGTGAAGCCGCCGCGCTCTTGGCGCACCAGCACTTCCGGCGCGTTGTCGCCGTCTAGGTCATACAACAAGAACTCGGTGCTCGCAATGTCTTCACCAAGGTGTTCGTATAAAAAATCCGCAAGTGCCTGTTGTACATCGGCAGCCACTTCGGCGGGCTGGGTGGTTTCTTCGGGCTCGTCTATGATCGCGCGCGCGCAACCAAAGACCACCACGGCAAGCATCGCTGCCGCCGCGAGAATCGCAATCAATCGTTTCATAACATCTCCTCCTGTTGATGGTATTATATCATGCCTGTGCAAAAATTGCAAGGGCTGTTTGGTATTCTGTCGTATTTCAGCAAAGAAAATCCTCACCTGTCCTGCAATTATGAATTATACATTAATAATCATGCATTTGCCTTGACAAGCCCCGCCAATTTGTGGTACACTAGTATATGGAAAATAAGAACACAGGAGGATATAATTTATGGCAGAAGTTCATGTTGGCAAAGGCGGCGGCGGCAAGCGGCGGCGCGCGGTGGTCATTCCGCCGATGAAAGCGGGGCTGCGCATTGCGCTTGCGCTCATCGGTGCGGTCATCACGGCTGCGGTTGCATTTTTTGTGATGTTGCCCGCCCTCAACTTCCGTGCACCGGAATTTTATGGTTACCTGCTCATCGTGGTGGGCTCGTTCGTGGTGCTGCTGTATCTATTCAGCAACGCTGGCAAACAAGCCGAGTTCATGCCCTGGGTGCGGCGCACCGTGAGCCCCGCCATCGCCATTGCGTTGGTCATTGCGCTGTTCTTTGGCGCAGCGTGGGTGTTTTCGTCGCCGTTTTTCTTGGCACAACGCTACCACAACATCATGGAAGTGCGTGAGCTGACCTTCGCCGAAGAAATCGACGAAGTTGACTTCGCATTGCTGCCCAAGATTGACGAAGCCGCCGCGCGCGTCATCGCGCAAGCCACCCTCGGCGAACTCATCGACGACGTTTTGTCGCAGTTCGAGCTCAGCCGTAACAGCACACAAATCGTGTACAACGGCCGCCCCGTGCGCATCTTCCCCTTGGCCTACATTAACGTTATTCGCTGGATTGAGAACACGCGTGACGGCCTCCCCGGTTTTGTGATGGTGTATATGGACACGCAAGAGTCCGAGTTCCACTTCCTAGAGCAAAGCGTACGCTTCACCGACGAAGAGCACTTCTTCCGCCATTTGGAGCGTCACCTGCGTTTTCGCTTCCCCACCTACCTGCTTGGCACCGCAAGCTTTGAAATCGATGACGAGCGCAATCCCTACTGGGTTGTGCCCCGCATGGATCGTACCGTTGGCCTCATCGGCGGTGAAGATGTTATCGGCGTGCTGCTGGTGAACGCCGTCACCGGTGAAATCAACGAATACGCCCTCGAAGATGTGCCCGAGTGGGTTGACCGTGTGTACAACGCCCAGCTGCTGCGCATGCAGTTCAACTGGTTCGGTCTGTATGGCGAAGGCTTCTGGAACTCCATTCTGGCTCAACGCGGCGTGCGGCAAGCCACCCCGGACTACAACTATCTCATTCAACGCAACGATGTGTATATGTACTCCGGCGTCTCCGCAGCCGGCGGCGGCGAGGATTCCATCATCGGCTTCTTGTTGGTGAACCAACGCACGCGTGACGCACACTTCTATCAAATCCCCGGCGCGGCGGAAACCTTCGCCCGCAACGCCGCACAAGGCGCGGTGCAGGCACACGGCTGGCGCGCCACGCACCCGCTGCTCATCAACGTGTCTGGCCACGCCACCTACTTCATGGCACTCAAAGACAACAACAACATCGTGCAAGGCTTTGCCATGACCAACGTGCAGCAGTTCAACCTCATCAATGTCTGGGCCGAAAGTCTTGATGTAGCCATCGAGCGCTATATCGCCGCCCTGTCTGCCCACAACCTTGATGTCGCGCCCGAAACCGGCGATGCCCTCGCGCCCAACATGACCTCCGGCGCCATCGCCAGCATCCACCAAGTGGCGATTGACGGCACCACCAACCTGCTCATCCGTCTGCAGGGCGACAGCGCGTATTACCGCATGGCTGTCACCAACAGCAACGTGTATCTCGCGCTGCTCACCGTGGGCGATGTCATCACCATCACCTCCGCCATGGACGCACAGCTCGTCGGCAACGTCATCCCGGCCTCCTCCATCGCGCTGGGCGCCGTGGTGCTTGAGCCGCCCGTTGAGGACTATGCCTACAACGGCAACGATGATGCCATCAGCAACGACGACGCGCAGCCCGAAGAATAACCCGCCCAAGCAAACAACCGGCTGCTCATCGGCAGCCGGTTTTGGTTTTTATTTTGTGGCGCGGATAATATCTGCCATGTCTCGATCCTCGTTCAATGGAAACAAGTGCTCCGCAATGATTTTCGGTAACTTCAACAACGCGACAATCACCGTTGCTGCGCCAGTACCCGCGATTGCCAAGATTGTTTCTATGTTGCTTTCAACCTCAATCACAACGGGGAACATATCGCCGCCCGCAGTTGGTAATGCGAACTCCCAGCGAGTTTGTGTGAGCAGCAACATAAAGCATAACAGAACAAAACTACCCACAATTGCAACGAGCACGCCTATTATTGTCCAGAAAAATATATGCTTATACTTGCGGTTTTTCTTGCTTCTATGCTTATAATTTTCTTTGAATTCAGAAATAATTTCTGTATATTGCGCGGTTTGCTTGTTTTTTTCGATGGCGTTTTGGAGTTCAACATCCACAGGTGTAGGTGTGCTTTTTCCGCATTTTTGTGTGCTGTTTTCGTCTTCGGGAAGCGGCTTCATGTCATACTTATCATCATACTTGCTCAAAAAAAGACCTCCCGTCCTCG
>WQRM01000180.1 GCA_009786735.1 Oscillospiraceae bacterium
TTTTTAGACATCCCCCCCGCCGTGGAGCAAGCCATGCTCGCCGCACCCGCTGGTGACCCGCGCAATTTAGACGACATTTTCGCGGCGGATGAAGCGGCACGTGATTACGTTGCGACGCAAAAAACTGACTTTGCCTAATTGAATGTGCATAAAAATCAATCGCGAAGCGGCTAAAGTTTTTTGGTTCTTTTTTCAAAAAAGAACTACGAATTACGCATTAAAGTGAGGTAACCGCCATCAACATCCTAACCACTATCCTGTCCATCCTCGTGGGCATTTTATTCTTCGGTCTGGTCATCTTGGTGCACGAGCTCGGCCACTTCTGGGCTGCGCGCGCCAACGATGTGAAGGTCGTGGAGTTCAGCATTGGCATGGGTCCGCGCCTGCTGAAGAAGCAACGCGGCGAAACGCTGTTTAGCCTCAAAGCCATTCCCTTCGGCGGCAGCTGCCTGATGGAAGAAGACGAAGGTCCAAGCGATGACCCACGCGCGTTCGTGAACAAGAAACCCTGGCGGCGCTTCACCATTTTGGTCGCCGGGGCGCTGATGAATTTGCTGCTGGGCGTGGTGATGATGAGCGTGGTGGTGGCGGCTTCGCCGATGATGCCGACGACCACGGTGGGCGCAATTTGGTCGCCTCCTGCGGCACAGGAATACCTCGAAGACGGCGAAGAAGCCGTGCCGCAAATCCCCACGCTGCAAGCGCAAGGTCTGCTTCCGGGTGACACGATCACCCATGTGAATGGGCGGCGTGTGCTGTCGCACATCGACATTGATTTTTTGTATTTTCGCGGCGGCATGAGCGCCGTTGACCTCGTGGTAAACCGCGATGGGCAGCGCGTTGAACTGCCCGGTCTGCAGCTGCGGGAATGGCCGCGTGTTGACGGCACTTACGGATATTTCCTGGGCTTCAGCCAAGCCGGAGCGCCGCGTAGCGTTGGGCGTGTGCTGGGCGAAACATTCGCACGCAGCGCCAGCATGACGCGCTTGGTGTGGCTGAGCCTGTTTGACTTGGTCACCGGTCAGTTTGGGCTCAACGACATGGCAGGACCGGTGGGGCTGGTCGTCATGGTCGGCGACGGTGCGCAAGGCGTGCAGGAGGGCATCGCCGCCGGGCAAAGCCTCGCACAAGCACTCAGCCCATTGCTATTTTTGGGCGCGCTGATTTCCATCAACATCGGCATCATGAACCTGCTGCCACTGCCCGCGCTTGACGGCGGACGCATCGTGTTCGTGCTCATCGAAGGCATCGTGCGCAAACCCGTGCCCAAAAAATTCGAAGGCACAGTGCACGCCGTGGGTCTTGTGCTGTTGCTGCTGTTGATGGCCATCGTGACCTTCTCGGATATCATTGGGTTGATACGCAGGTAAGCGCAAGAACGCGTGTAGGGGCGGCAATCTGCCGCCCGCACCTCTTCCACACACCATAAAACTTCACGGGCGGCAGGTTGCCGCCCCTACACGAGAAAAATCACTCGGAGGCCCCATGCAACGCAGAATCACACGCGCGGTTCGTGCCGGCAACCTCGTCATTGGTGGGGGGGCGCGCATTAGCGTGCAAAGCATGCTCAACTGCCGCGTGGACGACATCGCCGCGAACGTGGCGCAGGCCAATGCGCTGCAGAGCGCCGGTTGCGACATCGTGCGCATCGCCGTGCCGGACAAGCAGGCCGCACACACCATCGCCGCACTCAAGGCGCAGTGCAGCATTCCCATCGTGGCCGACATCCACTTTGACCACACCCTTGCGCTCGAAAGCCTCGCCGCCGGTGCAGACAAAATCCGCCTCAATCCCGGCAACATCGGCGGACAAGCACACGTGCAAGCCGTAGCGAGTGCCTGTGCGCAACGCGGCGTGCCCATTCGCATCGGCGTGAACGGCGGCTCGCTGGAGAAAGAGCTGCTTGCCAAACACGGCGCGCCCACGGCGGAAGCGATGGCAGAAAGTGCGCTCAATCACGCCAAGCTCCTCGAAGCCTGCGACTTTGGCGACATCGTCATCTCCGTGAAATCCTCGCATGTGCAACGCACCGTGCAGGCCTATCAACTGCTCGCCGAAGCCTGCGATTATCCGCTACATATTGGTCTGACCGAAGCGGGCACGGCACGCATGGGTCTGGTCAAAAGCAACATTGCCATCGGCGCGCTGCTGCTGCAGGGCATCGGCGACACCATTCGTGTTTCGCTCACCGCCGACCCCGTGGACGAAATCGCCGCCGCGCGTGACATTTTGCATGCACTGGGGCAGGTGCAGGGGCGCCCCAACATCGTGTCGTGCCCCACCTGCGGCCGCTGCAAAATTGACCTCATCGCCCTTGCGAGCGCCGCCGAGCAGCGCCTCGTCGCCTGCACCAAAGACATCACCGTGGCCATCATGGGTTGCGTGGTCAATGGTCCCGGCGAAGCCCGCGAAGCCGACGTGGGTCTGGCCGGCGGTGACGGCTGTTATGCGCTGTTTGCGCGCGGCCAAGTGCTGCGCCGCGTTGCTGAAGACGATGCACTGGACGCGCTGATGGAGGAGATTGAGCGGCTGTGATTTACCACTTTTGATTTACCACTTTTTTGAAAAAAGTGGCGCAAAAAACTTTAGCCGCTTCGCGGTGGACGCTTAATGAATTGTGTAGGTGTTGCCAAGGCCTCCCCCTTGGGGGAGGAAAGCACGTCGCAGGCGTGCAGGTGGGGGTGGCAACTGCAAAAAACTTTAGCCGCTTCGCGGTGGACGATTCTACAAAGCATAAGACACAAGCCCCAGTCCCCCTCTTCAGAGGGGGATGTCACCACAGTGACAGGGGGTGTCTCGCGCACCTCTTCCACCTGCCATAAAACTTCACGGGCGGCAGGTTGCCGCCCCTACACGCGCAACCCACATCACATCAAAGAGGTACATATGTCATTCGTTCCCCTGTGGATTTTCTTCGGCGACTGCCTGCCGGGCGTGGAGTTCCCCGCCGAAACGCAAGGCCTGCTCGTGCAGCCGCAAATCAACCTCCAACAACGCACCATGCATCTTCATCTGCAGGCCAAAGAGCCGATGGATGAAAGCATGGTGCAAACGCTGTGCCGCAACGTGGCAAAGGCGACGAATTGCCGCGTGAGCTATAAGCTCGACCTGCCTGCCGTCGAAACAGATGATGACATCCCGCTGCCGGAGGAAGCACCCCCTGCGACGTCTGCGACGCCGCTTTCCCCCTCTGAAGAGGGGGATTTGACCAACGCCCAGCAGACGGTAGGTAACGCC
>WQRM01000181.1 GCA_009786735.1 Oscillospiraceae bacterium
AAGCCAATCACACAAATTTCACGCCACCCCCTTGACAAGCCCCCTTAGATATAGTATAATATATGTTGGCTGATTTTAGCTGCCCCGGTGCAGCGTTTCACCATATTATATTATGAACAGGAGAGTACACTTCCCCCATGGAATACACCACTGACGCGTTGGACTATTTGATCCAACAACAAGCCGCTGCTGCCGAAGCCGCGGCCGTAGCCGCAGCCGAAGGCGCATCCAGAACCATTGACGCTTTGGTTTTCTTCATCGTGCTGGGCGTTCTCATCTTGCTGGCCGCCGGCCTCATCGTCCTCTTTTACCGCATGGGCTACAACAACCGCAAGAACACCGCCGAAACCCAAATCGGCTCTGCCGAACAAGAAGCCACGCGCATCCTCAACAGCGCTTTGGCCGTGGCCGAGCAAAAGAAAAAAGAAGCCATCCTCGAAGCCAAAGATGATATCCATCGCCAGCGCCAAGAAGCCGACCGCGAACTGCGCGACCGCCGCGCCGAAGTGCAGCGCCAAGAGCGCCGCATCGACCAACGCGAAGAAACACTGGACAAGCGCGCGGGCAACCTGGAGAAAAAAGAAGACGCCCTGCAAGAAAAACACAAGCAGGCCGACGAAAAAATTGAAGAAGCTGAAGCCCTCAAACGCAGCCAGTTTGATTTGCTCGAGCGCATCTCGGGTCTCACCCAAGAGCAAGCCAAAAGCCAGCTGCTGCAAGAACTGGAACACGAGCTTGACCACGAAAAAGCCGTGCGCATCATGGACTTCGAGCAACGCACCCGCGATGAATCCGATGCCATGGCCAAGGAAATCATCGCCACTGCCATTCAGCGCTGCGCGGCAGACCATTCCGCGGAAACAACCGTTAGCGTGGTTGCCCTGCCCAGCGATGAGATGAAAGGCCGCATCATCGGCCGCGAAGGTCGCAACATCCGCACGCTTGAAACCATCACCGGCGTGGATCTCATCATCGACGACACGCCCGAAGCCATCACCGTCAGCTGTTTTGACCCCGTGCGCCGTGAGATTGCTCGCCGCACGCTCGAGAAACTCATCGTGGATGGTCGCATCCACCCCGCGCGCGTGGAGGAACTCTACGAAAAATGCAAGCGCGAAGTTGAAGCCACTGTCAAGCAAACCGGCGAGCACGCGCTCATTGAAGCCGGCGTGAACAACGTCCATGGCGAGATTGTCAAGCTGCTCGGCAAGCTGCGTTATCGCACCAGCTATGGTCAAAATGTGCTCAATCACTCCCTTGAGGTGTCCTACATCGCAGGGCTGATGGCCGCGGAAATCGGCGCAGACGTGAAGCTCGCCAAGCGCGCAGGTCTGCTGCACGACATCGGCAAGGCCTTGGATCACGAGCAAGAAGGCTCCCACGTGGAGCTCGGCGTGGAGTTCGCGCGCAAGTACAAAGAAAACGAGCACGTGGTGCACGCCATTCAGGCTCACCATGGCGACGTGGAAGCCCGCAGCATCATCGCTTGCCTGGTGCAAGCCGCCGATGCCGTCAGCGCCGCCCGCCCCGGTGCACGCCGCGAGAACCTGCAGAACTACATCAAACGCCTGGAGAAACTCGAAGAGCTCACGCAGTCCTTCGCCGGTGTAGACACCAGTTTTGCCATGCAGGCCGGACGCGAAGTGCGCATCATGGTCAAGCCCGAGAAAATCAGCGACGACCAAATGGTGCTGCTCGCGCGTGACATCGCCCAGAAAATCGAGAAAGACATGGAATACCCCGGGCAAATCAAAGTCCATCTCATCCGCGAAAGCCGCGCAAGCGAAATCGCAAAATAAACCCACAACGCGGCAACTTGGATTTAGTTGTCGCGTTTTTTTCTTTTTGGGTGAGGAAAATTTTTCATAAAATCGACAAAAAAGCAACAGAATCATGGAACCCGGCACGCCGCTCACCTGTCTTATATATGTTGAGGGGGTGAACCCGAGTGCTGGACGAATTGATTCGCGCAGCGTTGAACGAAGCAGCGGCAGACTGTGCCATGCCACCAGGGGTGGACGAACGCATTCTGCTTGCGGTTCAACACAACGCGAAAACAATCGGGGAGGTGCCCAATGACTGAACACCATTCTATCCCCACTCTGGCACAACAAGCTGCACAGGGTAGTGCTGAGGCATTCCAGCAGCTGTATCACCTCACCCGGCAACGGGCTTGGTTCGTGGCGATTTCTATCACGAAAAACGAACACGACGCGCAGGATATCCTGCAGGACAGCTACGTCAAAGCGTGGGAGAAAATTTCTACGCTGGAAAAACCGGAAGCCTTCGCCGGGTGGCTTTCGCAGATTGTAGCCAACCAAGCCAAAAATTACATCGCCCGCAAACGCCCCGATAGCTTTGCGGATTACGGCGACGAAAACGCCATGGTTTGGCAGGAAGAAACCGATACGGACTTGCTGCCCAGTGAAAGCTACGACCAAGCCGAGGTAAAGGCTCTGGTTGCGCAGCTCATCGCCCAATTGCCCGAGGACCAGCGGCTTGTGCTGCTGATGCGCTATTATGACGACATGGATGTTGCCGACGTTGCGCAGACCCTCGACGTGCCCGAAGGCACCGTGAAGAGCCGCCTGCATCGCGCGCGCGGCAAACTAGCGGACATGCTTGCCCATGCGCAGGACAAAGGCATCGCGCTATACGCCGCCGTGCCCATCCCGCTGCTGGTGCAGGTGCTGCATAGTCTTGCCCTTGAGCATGACCCAAGTGACAAACTGCCCATCATTCTCGGCATCACTGCTGGCGCTGGTGTCGCCGCCGCCGGAGCTGCTGGTGCAGGCGCTGCCGCCTCCGCGGGATCATCCGCCGCATGCACAGCCGGAGTCGCAGCCGGTGCAACCACTGCCGCCGCAGGTGCGTCCGTCACCGGAATCGTGGCAGCCTGCGTTGCCGCTGCGGTGGTCACCGGCGGACTGATTGTCGGCGGCGTGGCGGGCTATCGCCAACAAACTATCGCCAACAAACGCAACCGTCGGCTTATGTGCCTGCAGTCGCAACCACCATGATGGAGACCACAGTGCCGACCACCACAACGGAGCACACCACCGAGCTCATCACCGAGCCCGAAACCACCACCGTGCTTACGACTGTGCCAACCACAACAACCACAACAACCACTGCGCCCACCACCACAATAACAACCACCGCCGCAACGACGACGCAGCCTGCCACCACAACCACGCGCGCGTCCA
>WQRM01000182.1 GCA_009786735.1 Oscillospiraceae bacterium
AACGGAAGAAACGGAGGTCGCCGATGCCCAAGAATAAGAAAACAAAGCGCGAATCGGCGCTGCGTGGTGCATGGCTGGATAACCCCGTGCTGGTGCAGGCCATCGGTCTCACGCCCGCCATCATTGCCAGCACGAGCCTGCGCATGGCGTTGTGGTTTTCGCTCGTCACGGTTCTTCATCTGCTCATCTGCGAAATCGTGGCATCGCTGTTGCTGAAGAAATGGCAGGCGTGGGCACGCACCGCGGTGTACTTCGCCATCGGCATTGTTCTCGCCTTTGGCGCAGGCGTGCTGCTGGAAACCTGGGGCGGCCTGTTTGACCAAACCGAACTCGTCTTGCGCGCGATTTTGCCGCTGGTTGCCACCAGTTCCATCGCTGCGGTGCGCTGTGAGCGCTTTGCGGTGTATAACGACCTGCGTGCCAGCGCGCGTGACGCCGTGGTCAACGCCGTGGGCTTCACCGGCGTGATGCTCATCATGGGTCTGCTGCGCGAAGCCTTTGGTCACGGCACGTTGTTTGGCGTTGAACTGACCGAAACCCTGCACATTCGCGGCTTTTGGATGCCTTTTGGCGGCTTTTTGCTGCTGGGATTTTTGGCAGCCGCACTCAAAACGGTGCTGCAATGGGCCAATCAGCGCGGCATCACCCAAGGCGCAGAAGAAGCCATGGAGTTTTGCCCCGAAGACCGCCAAGAGCGCTTGGAGAAAATCCACCACCTGCTACATGTTGCCGATGAATACGAAAAAGGTCGCAAGCCGCAGGAGGAAGATCCGCCCGAGCCCGAATCGCAGCCCGAAGAACCGCTGCAGACCGAGCCCAAGCCGGCATCCGCCATGCTTGAACCGGCTACGTCGAACTTCACCCGCGAGTTCCCCAAGCTCGACGACTTAACCATCGAGCAACTGCTTGCCGAATTTCAAGGAGGTGCACGCGATGAATGAGCTGATGTATGTGATTCAAGGCGCGATTTTCGCCGTGTTTTTGCACAACTTGGTGTTCAGCGGCGGTCTTGGTGCCAGCGAAATGTTTCGCGCAGCCCAGCGCAACAGCGAGATCCTGCTCACGTCCGGCCTGATTTCGGGCTTTTCTGCCGTGTCAGCGCTCATTAACCGAGCACTCACCACTTGGCTGTCCAGCCAAAACTACACCATCGGCTGGCTCTCTTGGCGATACGCGCCGTTTAGCACACAGCTGCCCGGCTTGCAATATGTTTGGCACGCGCTGATTTTCGCGCTCATCCTCCTCGTGCTTTATCTGCTGGTGAACCTGATCGTGCACTTTTTGCCAACCAGCAAACACAAACTGTTGTTCCACAAGCGCGTGGGCGCAGCGGTGCTCAACACGCTGGTGATCAGTGTGCCCCTGCTGCTTTTCCCCCGTGGCGCCGCGACTTTCGGCTTCACGCTTGGCATGGGATTGGGCGCAGGCGTTGCATTTTTCGTTGTCACCCTGCTGGTCAACAGCGGTATGCACGTGCTGCGGCAAAACAAAGCCATCCCCAGCCAGTTCAGCGGCGTGCCCGCCACGCTCATCTATACCGGGCTGCTTGCCCTCGCCTTCACCGGCTTTGCTGGTGGTTTGTCCCTGTTTTAACGCGTTACTTTTCTTGCAACCACTTGCGGTGGGGCTCAGTCGCTTCGCTGTGTCCTATCCCAGTCTCATAAAAATCCCCACGCGCGTAGCGCGACTAGGTTTTTTTGGTTCTTTTTTTGCAAAAAAAGAACAGAAAAGGAGTCCTCATGCAACCAAACAACCTCTTCCAGGCCCCGCAGGATGGCGACCTGCACGGCTTCCAAACGCAAGGCAATGTGCGCCGCCGCAAACGCCGTCGCATCGTGGTGAACGTGCTGGTGGCGCTTGTGTTGGGCAGCCTAGCGTTGAGCGTGGGCTTTGTTGCCATGGAGGCGATGTTGCAGGTGAGCGAAGCTCCGCCGCAAGCGCCCACGGAGTACATCCCGCCCGAGGAGTTGCCGCCGCCCGAGCCCGTGCGTCCGCAGCTGCCGGACCTTGAACCCACTTGGGAGCCCATGCGCAGCTTTTACGTCCCCATCCACATGATGGACAGCCGCGACCAATCCGCGCAGTTGCAGCAACAAGCCGCAGCGCTGGAGACCAACATGGCTGTGATGACCTTCAAGTGCGCCCATGGCTGGCTGACCTATCGCTCCACGCTGGGGCAGGGGAATGTGAACGCGCGCCATCGCACCAACTGGACGCTGTTTGACATGGTGCGGCGGTCGCGCCAGCGCGTGGTGGCCGTGGTGCATGCCGTGAATCACTACACCGAACAGCGCACGTCCGAAACCGCTATGCTCGCCATTATCCGCGAAATTTCGCGCTTTGGTGAATACAACGCCACCGTCAGCTACATTTTGCTGCGTGACCTCGACCTTGCCGACACGCAGTTTCTTTTGCTCGCGCAGCAGGCCGCAGGCGAAGTCACCATTATTCCCATGCTCACGCGTGCGCAAGCGCTTGTCACCGACTGGTGGGACACCGTGGACTTCATCGCCGTGGACACCCGCGACACCGACGATGATCTGTACGAATACTTCTGGCGTGCCCGCCCGGCGATCCCCGTGGTGGCCGCCCCGCAGCAAGATTTGCGGGACTACATTGTATTGATCGACGAGGTGCAGTAGGGCGGCTCCCCCCTATCGCTGCGCGACATCCCCCCTCGTTGAGGGGGGCAAGCAGTCCTTTTCATTGTTGTGAAAGAGGCCAAAGGAGTCTGATATGTCGTTAGAATATAATCGCGAGCTAATTCCACGGGCGCGTGAATTGCGCAAAGAAATGACCGCGCAAGAAAGGCGCTTGTGGTACACGTTTTTGGCGCAGCAACGTCCGCGCTTTCAGCGCCAAAAAGTGATTTCCGGTTTTATCGTAGATTTTTATTGTCACGCTGCGCGTTTGGTGATAGAAGTTGACGGCGCACAGCACAGGCAAGAGTCTGCAATTGGTTATGACGCTGAGCGCACGCAGATACTAGAGAGCTTCGATTTATTGGTATTGCGTTTCACAAATCGCGAAGTAGACCTGAATTTTCAAGGAGTTTGTCAAACAATTCATGAAACAGTACAAAAACGAACACGTCCCTAACCACTTCAACCCAAACTTTCGGCGAGCCGCCTTGCCCCCCTCCTTGAGGGGGGATGCCCGTAGGGCAGGGGGGAGTGTACGATGATCTTCCACTCACGCGAC
>WQRM01000183.1 GCA_009786735.1 Oscillospiraceae bacterium
CGAAACCATAAAAATATCAACGCCTATTTAACTACGGGCGGCGTAATCGCCGCCCCTACAGTTCACAGAATGAGGACACCCCATGCCCCACATAACCGCCATCATCGGCAAAGTCTGCGCCGGCAAGACGACCCACGCCAACACCCTGCCCGGCGTGTTGCTGTCCGTGGACGACTTCATGTTGCCGCTGTTCGGGCAGCACTGCGAAATAATCGAAGCCAAGCTAGGCATCGTGCAGGGTTGCCTGCTGCAACAGGCGGCGCAGCTCATCTCGAAAGACATTGACGTTGTGCTGGACTGGGGCTTTTGGCGGCGCGCCGAACGTGAGAAAGTCGCGGCGTTCTGCACAACGCATGGCATTGAGCTGCGGTGGCACGATGTCAGCATCTCGCAGGAGCAACGGCAAGCGCAAATCGCCCGCCGCAACGCCGAGATTGAGCGGGGGCTGAGCGCATATTATGTCAGCCCGGGATTGTTCGCCAAATGCAACGAACTGTTTGAAGAACCGGAGGAAATTGATGGACTTATCCGCGTATAACCGCATTGCGATTCTCGGTGGTTCGGGCAGTGGCAAGAGCACTCTTGCACGCAACATCGCAGCCATGACTGGTCACCCGGTGATTTATCTGGACTATGAAAAGTTCTTCCCAGGCTGGGTCGAACTCTCCCGCGAAGAGGCCATGGAAAAGCACGCACAATGGTTGCTGGGCGAACGCTGGATTATCGAAGGCGGCGGCTTTTATGGCACAATGGAGTCGCGCTATGCAGCAGCTGACTTGGCGATTTTCCTTGACCTGCCGCGTGTGCTGCGCTTGTTTCGCGTCATTCGCAGGTTGCGGCAACCCCGCCCTGAATTACGCCCCGGCGTGAAACAATCTGATGCCACGCTGAACGAACACTTTGCGGCGCTCTGGCGGATTCTTCGGCACTGCCGCAGGGAGCACGTCCTTGCTCTGCACGAGCAATATCCACAAGTGAAATTTATTCGGCTAACCACAAGAAAGGCGGTGCGCAACTTTGCAGCTGAACTTAAATGACTACCCGCGCATTGCTGTCATCGGCTGCCCCGGCAGTGGTAAGAGCACGTTGTCGCGCAAGATTGCCGAGCGCACCGGTCATCCGCTCATTCACCTTGACTACGAAAACTGGCAGCCGGGCTGGGTGCCCACGCCGAGAGATGAGTTCATCGCCAAGCAGCATGAATGGGTTGCGGGTGAGCGCTGGCTGATTGATGGCAATTATCAAGGCACGGTAGAGATACGTTACGCAGCAGCGGATTTAGTGATATTTCTTGACTTATCGCGCTGGTTGTGCATATGGCGCATGAACAAACGCCGCAGAAAACCCCGTCCAGACGTAAAGCCCGGCTTGAAAGACAGCGGCTTTTTCACCAAGGAATTTGCGAAGTTTTCGCGCTTTGTCTGGCGCTATCGCAAAGCGAGTCGCCCCAAAGTCCTTGCTCTGCACGAGCAACACCCCCACGTGACGTTCGTACAATTGCGCACACGCAAACAAGTGAAAGCATTTCTCACCCCCACCGTCAATGCGTTGCATTGCCACCTCCCCCAAGGGGGAGGCACCGACCGTCTGCGCTGATTTTGCGTAGTGAGCTTGTCAACTTGGAGAACAACCAAAATCAAATCAATCCGCCTGCTTGAAGCCTCCCCCTTGGGGGAGGTGTCCCCGAAAGGGGACGGTGGGGGTTAGGAGAACAACATGGCCGGTCATTCCAAATGGAACAACATCAAGCGCAAAAAAGAGAAAACCGACGCACAGCGCGCCAAAGTCTACACCAAAATGGCGCGTGAGATCGCCGTTGTGGTGCGCGAGGGCGGGGCAAACCCAGCCGAAAACTCCCGCCTGAAGGACGTCATCGCCAAGGCGAAAGCCAACAACGTGCCCAACGACAACATCGAGCGCATCATCAAAAAAGCCAGCGGCGAAACCGGCGGCGCTGCCTACGAGAACATCGTCTACGAGGGCTATGGCCCCAGCGGCGTGGCCGTGATTGTGGAAACCCTCACCGACAACCGCAACCGCACCGCAGGCGACATGCGCCACTACTTCGATAAGTACGGCGGCAACCTCGGGCAAAGCGGCTGCGTGAGCTTCATGTTCGCGCGGCAGGGCGTGCTGCTGGTTGAGCAAGCCGACGAAGACACCCTCATGGAAGCCGCGCTTGAGGCCGGCGCAGTGGACTTCATCGCCGAAGATGGCGTGTTTGAAATTCGCACCGAGCCGAACGAGTTCAGCAAAGTGCGCGATGCGCTTGACTACACGTTCAGCAGCGCGGAGATTGAGTATGTGCCCGCGACCTACACACAACTGACCAGCGAAGAAGACATCAAAAAAATGAC
Organism: Oscillospiraceae bacterium; assembly: GCA_009786735.1. Taxonomy (GTDB): domain Bacteria; phylum Bacillota; class Clostridia; order Oscillospirales; family Acutalibacteraceae; genus WRMQ01. The sequence goes on from WQRM01000183.1 coordinate 2,358, forward strand.
CAAGCTGCTTGAGATGCTCGAAGACAACGACGACGTGCAGGCCGTTTGGCACAACTGGGAGGAGAACTAACATGTTTAAAAAGATCATATTTGTGCTTGTGGGCGCTGCACTTGGGTCGCTGCTCGGCGCGTTGAGTTTTATTCTGATTCCGATGCCCGTTGTCGCGGCCATATTGTTCTTTGTCGGGCTAATTGGCGGCGGATTTTGCGGCGCAAAACTTTGCAAGTAAGGTGGTGAAGTGATGAAACACAAAAGCTACTGGCACTTGTCCAAGCAAGAAAGAGCAGAGGTGGCGTTGGGTGCGTGGGCGAAAATTTGGAAACGCCCCGTGGAAAACGTGCTGAACAAAAAAAGCATCAATATCGGTGTGAAAGCAGCGCTTGAAGAAAGTCAAAAATTCCACACCGAGTTGACTGAACTGGCGGACCAGGTGGCGGAAACGAAACGCCTTGACGAGCCATCCCAATGTGAATATATCGACATCAACTTAATCGAAGAAAACATCGAATCATAACATAAATCGGAGGACAACATGGATCACATCAAAGTTCAAGGCATGCGCTTTGTGGACGACCAAGGTCGCGAGCGCATCTTCCACGGCGTGAATCTCAAAAGCAAGCACGATGGCTCAAACTTAGACTGGCTGGACGAAGAGTTCTTCCGGCGCGGCGCGGCACTGGGGCAACGCATGCTGCGGCTGGGCATACCCTGGGCGCTGTTTGAACCGCAACCGGGGCAGTATAACGAAGAACTGCTGCAGAAAATTGATGGCATTTTTGATTTGGCGGCAAAGTACGGCTGGCGGATTTTCTTGGACATGCACCAGGATATTTGGT
>WQRM01000184.1 GCA_009786735.1 Oscillospiraceae bacterium
GGGGACCCCGGCAGAGGGGGACTGGGGTTTAAGGATATAGCGATATCAAAATTTTAAGAAACAAGCCCCGGCTCCCTCTGATAGAGGGAGCTCCCGCCGCAGCGGGTGAGGGAGGGGTGCGGAGCACAGTGGATTTTCTACTACACCGCCCCGCAACATTTCTTGTGCTTTTTGCCGCTGCCACAGGTGCAGGGGTCGTTTGGTCCAACTTTTTTGCCGCTGTTGCGCACGGGAGCTTTTTTGTCGGTGGCGTCGCCGCCTGCGCCCGCGCCGCGCAAATTGGTCACGCGGGCTTGCTGCTTGCGCTCGGTGTCGGCCTGGCTGCGCACACGCAGGATCAACATGGCCTTCACGGTGTCCTCGCGGATGCTGTGGGTCATTTCGTCGAACATGTCGTAACCTTCCATGCGGAAGGCAACGACTGGGTCGCGCTGGGCATAGGCACGCAAGCCGATGCCGCGCTTGAGCACGTCCATGGCGTCAATGTGATCCATCCAGTGGGTGTCAACGCTGCGCAGCAACACCATGCGCTCCAGCGAGCGAGTGAGTTCTTCGCCCAGCTCGGCTTCACGCTTGGCATAGTTCTCGTGCGCGCGCGCCAGCAGGAACTCGCGGGCTTCGTTCGCGCCGGGTTCGTCGGCGAAGTCAAAGGGTTCGGTGAGCCAGCCGAGGTATTTCTTGCGCAGCCCGGCGTAGTTATAGTCACCCTGCGGCGACAGGTAGAAGTCCACCGCGCTGTCGATGCTTTCTTCGAGCATGCGCAGGATGATGGGCTTGAGTTCTTCGCCTTCAAGCACTTTGTTGCGCTGGCCATAGATGAGCTCGCGCTGGCGGTTCATCACGTCGTCGAACTTCAGCACGTTTTTGCGGATGGCGAAGTTTTGCCCTTCGATTTTCTTCTGCGCGCTTTCGATTTGCTTGCTCACGATGCCGCTTTCCACGGGCATGTCTTCGGGCGTTTTGAGCGTTTGCATGATGTTGCTCAGGCGCTCGCCGCCGAACAGGCGCATGAGGTCGTCTTCCATGGAAAGGAAAAACTTGCTTTCGCCGGGGTCGCCTTGACGACCGGCGCGACCACGCAGCTGGTTGTCGATGCGTCGGCTTTCGTGGCGCTCGGTGCCGAGGATGAACAGCCCACCGGCGGCGCGCACGTCGTCGGCTTCGGCTTGGATTTCGGCTTTGTATTTCTGCTCAAGTTCGGCGAAGGTTTTGCGGGCGGCGTTGATTTCTTCGTCGCCGGTTTCGGCAAAGCCGGTGGCTTCGGCGATGAGTTCTTCGCTGAACTGCAGGCGGCGCATCTCGCTTTTGGCGAGGTATTCCGCGTTGCCGCCGAGCTTGATGTCTGTGCCGCGCCCCGCCATGTTCGTGGCGATGGTGACGCGACCGAACTTGCCGGCTTGCGCCACGATTTCGGCTTCGCGGTCGTGATACTTGGCGTTGAGGACTTCGTGGGCAATGCGTTGCTTTTTCAGCAGCGCAGACAGCAACTCGGATTTCTCCACGCTGACTGTACCCACCAGCACGGGCTGACCTTTTTCGTAACACACGCGGATTTGCTCGATGACGGCCATGTACTTGGCTTTTTCGGTGCGATAAACCACGTCGGCGTTGTCGATGCGTTGCACGGGCTTGTTGGTGGGCGCTTCCACCACGTCAAGGCGATAGATCTCCTGAAACTCTGCGCGCTCAGTGAGCGCCGTACCGGTCATGCCGCTGAGCTTATCATACAGACGGAAGTAGTTTTGGAAGGTGATGGTGGCGAGGGTTTTGCTCTCGTTTTCGATTTTCACGCCCTCTTTGGCTTCGATGGCTTGGTGCAGCCCCTCGCTGTAGCGCCGCCCATGCATCACGCGCCCGGTGAACTCGTCGATGATCATCACTTGGCCTTCGGTGACCATATAATCCACGTCGCGTTTCATGATGCCGTGGGCGCGAATGGCTTGGTTGATGTGGTGGTTGTAGTGCATGTTCTCGGCATCCATGAGGTTCTCAAGCCCGAAAGATTTTTCGGCCTTGGCGATGCCGTGCTGCGTGAGGGTGACGGACTTGGCTTTTTCGTCCACCAGCACGTCGTTGTCGCCCGCGACTTCCTCGGCGTTTTGTTTGTCGTTGAGCTCTTTCACGCGGCAGTAGCTCAAGCGCTTGGCGAAGGTGTTGGCTTGGCTGTAGAGCTCGGTGGAGGCTTCGCCGCGACCGCTGATAATCAGCGGCGTGCGTGCTTCGTCGATGAGGATGGAGTCCACTTCGTCCACGATGGCGAACACGTGCTTGCGCTGCACTTTTTGGTCGAGATACTGCACCATGTTGTCACGCAGATAGTCAAAGCCCATCTCGTTGTTGGTGCCGTAGGTGATGTCGGCGGCGTAGGCGGCGCGGCGCTGCTCGGTTTCGAGGTCATGCACAATGAGCCCCACGGTGAGCCCCATGAAGCGATAGATCTTGCCCATCCACTCGCTGTCGCGGCGGGCGAGGTAGTCATTGACGGTGACGATGTGCACGCCGTCGCCGGTGAGCCCGTTGAGATAGGCAGGCAGCGTTGCCATGAGGGTTTTGCCCTCACCGGTGCGCATCTCGGAGATACGCCCTTGGTGCAGCAAAATGCCACTGATGACCTGCACGGGGTAGTGCTTCTCTTTCAGCACGCGCCAGGCGGCCTCGCGGCAGGCGGCGAAGGCCTCGGGCAAGATGTCGTCCAGCGTGGCGCCCGCGGCGAGTTTCTCGCGCAGGTAGGGCGTTTTGGCTTGCAGCTCGGCGTCGCTGAGCGCGGTGTATTCTTCGTCCAAGGCAAGAACGTCCATTGCCGTGGGCAGCAGGCGCTTGAGCTCCTGGTTGGAGTAGTAGCCTGCGGCTTTGAAGCGCTTTTTGAGGTCTTTGCGCAGGCTTTCGAGGTGGGGGGTGAGTTTGGGCATGGTGTTATCCTTTCAAATTTCAACTCTTACGAAGGCAATTATTTTCTAGTAGCAACAGTTTCTAATGCCGCTAACGCTATTTGGGTTTGTCTGTTTTGCGTAGTCACCTCAATTATATCACCGTTATCGAATTTAATGTTGAAAGCGATATTGGGATTTTTTTCCATAGTTTCGGTTAGTGCAGTTATAATTGGTCCAGTTGAACCTGCGTTTATAATCGGTACAGCCAAACATTCGCTCGGGGGGGGGGG
>WQRM01000185.1 GCA_009786735.1 Oscillospiraceae bacterium
CCCCTGCCCGCGCCGCAACCCGCGGCACGCTCCACCCAAGGCAAAGGCACCACGCTGCTTGCGGCAGCCGTTGCCGTGATGGCCGTGCTGGTGCTGGTGATGGGCTTTTTGGTGCTGGAACAACAGCTGAGCTTCATCGGCTTGTTTGGCGAGCGGCGCTCTGCCGTCACGCAAGAAAACGGTGACGAAGAAACCACCATCCCCGCCGAAGAAACTCAACCCAACGACACCGCCGTGCAGCAGCGGCTCGGTCTGCCCGCCACGCCTGCGATGTTCTACACCACCGCGAATTTGCACCTGCGCGCCGCGCCCAGCACGCAAGCGGCGTCCATCGTCATCCTCGGCGAGGGCATACGCGTGAACGTGGTGTTTTACTACAGCGAAACCTGGTTCCGTGTGCAGCGCGGCAATGACGTGGGCTACATGGCTGCGGAGTTTTTGCGCCACTGATTACATTGACAAGCCATGCTTAACGTGGTATAATAGACGTTAGACGTTAGATTTTAGATGCTAGATGATTAACGCACAGCGAAGCGACCTGCTCGCCGCAGGCGCAGAACATTAAGGAGGACAACCATGTCACTCATCGTGAACAACCTCACCAAGCGCTTTGGTCCCAAAACCGCCGTGGACCAACTGAGCTTCGACATCACCCAGCCGGGGGTGTATGGTCTCATCGGCACCAACGGCGCAGGCAAAACCACCACCATCCGCATGATACTGGACATGCTGCCCATCGACCACGGCAGCGCGCTGTGGAACGGCAAAACCGTGAAGAAAAGCGGTCTGCGTTACGGCTACATGCCCGAGGAGCGCGGCATCTACGCCAAAACCCGTGTGCTTGACCAACTGGTGTACTTCGGTCGCCTGCGTGGCTTGAGCAAAAGCGAAAGCGTTGCCGCTGCGCGCAGCTGGATGCAGCGTCTTGCCGTGACCGAGTATGAGCGCATGCCTGCGGAAAAATTATCGAAGGGCAACCAGCAAAAAATTCAGCTCATCAGCACGCTCATTCACGACCCACAGCTGATCTTCCTGGATGAACCCTTCAGTGGGCTCGACCCGCTCAACGCGCAGATGTTCCACGAGCTCATCAGCGACATGGCTGCCAACGGCAAAACAATCATCATGAGCTCGCACCAAATGGCCACCGTGGAGCAATACTGCCGCGAAATCACGCTACTGCACCGCGGGCACGCGCTGGTGCAAGGCAATTTGGCGGACATCAAGCGTGGCTACGGCCACACCAAGCTGGTGCTGGGCGCAACTGTAGATGCCTACAACATGGCGCACCGGGCAGGGCTGACGTTGCAAGAGCAACTGCCCGCCGAGTGCGTGTTTGGTCTGCCGGAGCAAAACGCCGACGCCATTTGCGCGCAGCTGCTGCGTGACTTGCTGGCGGCGGACATCATCCCCGAGAAGTTTGTGCTAAGCGAACCCACCCTGCACGAGATTTTCATCGATAAAGTTGGCGAAGTGGAAGGAGGCGTTGCAGCATGAGACAATCTTGGTTAGTGGCACGCTTCACCTTTCGTGAGGCCGTGCGCAAGCGCGCGTTTTGGATCACAAACATCATTTATCTGATTATGCTGGTGGGCACGATGGTCGTGATGCCGCTGGTGGGCGACGTGAGCGGCGACATGAACATGAATCCCGCCGACCTCACCCCCGGCGACACCCGCAACGCCGTGCTGTTCCTGCTGGACGAAAGCGAGAACCCTTATCTCGCGCAGCTGGGCGAAAGCTTTGCAGGCAGCGGCATTGAAGTGCGCGACATCACACACGCGCAACTGGATGCCGCCAAAGCAAACCTTGGCGACTTTGCCAACGCCGGTGTGGTGCACATCACGCTGCAGGACGACGGGCGGCTGCTTGCTGAAATCCATGTGAGCGACATGATGAGCCGCTTCCCCGCCACGTCCATCGGCACACACATCAACCATGTTTTCCGTCATGCGCAATTTGTTGAGGCTGGCGTGGACGTGGACGTGGTAGACACCATTTTGGCGCCCCTCAACAGCGTGACGATTGAGACATATTGGGTGCAAAACTTTGGCAACTTCATCGTGGCGATGGTGCTGATGATGATGATGTTCATGACCGTGCACACCTACGGCACATCCGTCGCCATGAGCGTGGCCACGGAGAAATCCACCCGCGTGATGGAAACCCTCATCGTCAGTTGCCGTCCGCCACGCATTTTGGTGGGCAAGGTCATTGGCATGGGCAGCGTTGGTTTGGCGCAGATGCTTGGGCTGTTCACCATCGGTGGGCTGCTGGGCGCGCTGACGGCAGGCGGTTCGTTCGAGCTTGGGCTGGGCGATATCGACCTGTGGCTGTTCCCGCTGCTGTTGCTATACTTCCTGATGGGCTTTGCGGTTTACGCACTCATCAACGCCATGCTCGGCGCGATGGTCAGCAAGCTGGAGGACCTCAACGCAGCCCTTGCACCCGCAGCAATTGTGACCATGATTTCGTTTTATATCGGCGGCTTGGGCCCGGTGCTCACCGGTGGCGGCGTTGGTCGCGCGGTGATGCTGGTGCCGTTCACCGCGCCGTTCGCCGCGCCCAGCGTGCTGCTTAGCGGAGACTTTGATGCCACGCTCATCGCCCTGTCTGCCAGCGTGATGGTGGTGAGTATTTTGCTGTTGAGCTGGATTGCCGGGAAGATTTACTCGGCATCGGTGCTGCACTACGGCAGCAAGCTCAAGTTTGGCGATTTGGGCAAACTCATCAAGGGAAATAAAAAATGAGAATGCACAATGCAGAAATAAATAGGCGGTGGGTGCGTGCGCTGGTGATAGCCTTGGTGCTGTCGCTGGTGCTGGTTGCCTGCGCGCCCGCAATCGTTGAGCCAGAGCCCACCGAGCCATATTTCACGCCGCCGGTGCATGAGCAGCTCGACACTCTTGTGCTGCCCTTTGCGCAGCGCGATGTGCTCAACCCGTTTTTCGCTGGCACGGAAGTCAATCTGCTGCTTGCGCCGCTGATGTGGGAGGGGCTGTTTGCCGCAGACCACACACACTATCCGCAGCCGGTTCTCGCCGCATCGTTCGAGCAACCCTCGCCCACGCAGCTGATCATCACCCTGCGTGAGCGGGCGTTCCACAACGGCAACGCGGTCA
>WQRM01000186.1 GCA_009786735.1 Oscillospiraceae bacterium
GGCAGATTGCCGCCCCTACACGCGAGGTTGTGAAAAACAATAAAAAAACGCTCTGCACGATGGCAGGGCGTTTGTGTTTTGGTTGTGCGCTCACTTTTCTTCGGGGGTGAAGAGCTCCGCGATGGTGACACCGAGCACCTTGGCAAGACCCGCAGCCTCATAGTCGGTGACGGTGCGCAGTTGTTCTTCAAGGCGCGAAATTGAGCCGCGGCAAATATACACCGGCAATAGCTCCAGCTTGTTGGATAGTGTTTGCTGGCTCCAGCCGTTTTTTCGGCGAAGCATGCGGACGGTGGGACCGACGATATTCATCGCTTGGCTTTCGTCAACAACGCGTGCATGATAAGGCATACCTTTTCCCTCTTCGTTTGGTTAAAAGTCGTGTGCTATTATATCACAAATTTGCTCACGCTGTGTCTTAGTGATGCGCAGAGGGGAATGGAAAAAATATCCATGGCGAATTTATGCGTCGTCGGGGCTTTCATCGGGGGCTTCGTCTGCGGTTTTTTCCGGCGTGGGTGCGGGCGCAGACTGCAGCGTGGCTGCAGCTTTGACCAAAGCAGAAATGTCGGTCATGAGCTCCGCGGCGGTGGTGCGCACGGGCAAGGCGGGGTCGTGGATCGCGACCCAAGCGAGGGTTTCTTGGCTGGTGAGCTTGCGCGTGGCGGCCTGGCGGATGGCGGGCTCAACGTCGGTTTTGGCGACTTTGGCAATCACGTCTTGGTCGAGGATATTGCAGACGGCCATCATGCGAAGGTCGGGGATGGGGTCGTGCTCGGCGACGAGGTTCAGGGCGCTTAGGGCATCCGCTTTTGGGGCGAACTTGAGCAGCTGCTCAATGGCTTTTTTGCGCACGATTTGCTCGGCGTCGGCGGTGACGGCTTGGGTGAGCGTGCCGATGTCCGTGAGGTGTTTGATGGCGGTGCGGCGCACGCAGCTTTTTTCGTCTTGCAGGGCGTAGGGCGCAAGCCAGGCTTGCAGCTCTTTTTGGGTGTAGGCGGTGTTGAGCAATATCTGGCGACCGATGCGCTCGACGATCATGTAGCGCAGATACCACAGCTCGAGCTGTGTGCCTTGCTCGGCGAGTTGCGCGAGCACGCCGGGCTCTTCGTCTTGTTCAACGAGGGCTTGCATGACGGTTTGCTCGGTTTCTTCTTGCTGTTTGGCGCGGTTGAGGATTTCCTCGCGGCGGCGCAGGATTTCTTCTTGTTCGTAGTTCGGGGCGGGGTCGAGCAGTTTTGATTTTTTTGGCATAGATGAGGTTACCTTTCCTTGAAGTTGAAGCGAGTTACATCTAGTTTACCCGAAACGGCAGGAAAAGTCAAGCGGATTTTGTCGAACCCCTGCGGGGAGCAGGTCGCTTCGCTGTGGTTGACGAGAGGCGCTGCGACGTTAATTAAGATTGGTCTTACTTGTGTCAGCTGTGGAGAATGCGGCAATGTTTTCGCAAAAATATGATTGCGCGGGCTGCCAGAATGCTGGCTGCTGCATATGTTGACGGGCGCGGGTGTCTAGCGCGGGGATGTCGGCGACGTTGTTGGGCGAAGTGCCGTTGTGGATGGCGTGCAGCGCGGCGAATACGTCGGCGAAATCGGCAGGCAAAAGCAGCTGCACGGCTTGCTGCGCGATGTCTGTGAGGGGCGAGCCGTTGCGGCGAAAAAATTGGCTGAGCTGCTCGCTGCCGTCCTCGCGCACATAGCCGAGGGCATAGGCGAACTGCGCGGGCTCGGGCAGCTCGGCGAACAGGGCATCGGGGTCGTCGGACTCCTCAAGGCGAAATTGCACGGCGGCGCACAGCCCGGCAACGAGCCGCGCGGGCTCGGTTTCTTGCATTTGCTCGGGCGTGGGGCAGGCGAACTCGCGCCGCAGGGCATGGTATTCCTTGAGGCTTGCGATGACGGCATCACGCCCGGCGTTGCGCCGCGCCGAGGCACGCATGGCTTTGCTCCACGCGAAAATGCACAGGGGAATGAGTAGCACGATGACGATATACAGGACGGTGTAATCTTGGATGGATTGCAGCATGGGTTAGCTCTCTTTCGTGAGTTGGGCATAGATTTCGCCGCGGCGGCAACCGGATTCTTTCGCGGCACGCTTGGCGGCTTGTGGCAAGGGTTCGCCCTTGTCGGCGTAGTCACGCGCCAGCGCGACAGCTTGATCCAGCGACAAGGCTTCGGGCTTTACAGGCTCTGCGCCGCCCAGCACCAGCACGATCTCGCCTTTGAGCGTGGCTTCGGGGTAGTCTGTGGCAGCTTGCGCACAAGTGGTGCGGATGACCTGCTCGTGCAGCTTGGTGAGTTCGCGGACGATGGCGAGGGGGCGGTCGCCGAAATGCTCGGCGAGGTCACGCAAGGTGTGGGGCAGCTTGTGCGGGGCTTCGTAGAAGAGCATGGTGCGGGTTTCGCCGGCCAGGGAGGCGAGATGCTCGCGGCGGCTGCGCTTGGTGACGCTGAGAAAACCCTCGAAGGTGAAGCGTCCGCTGGGCTGCCCGCTGAGCGCGAGCGCGGTGGCAAATGCGGTGGGTCCGGGGACGGTTTCAACGGCAATCCCGGCTTGGTGGCAGGCATCGATGAGCTGCTGACCGGGATCGGAGATGGCGGGCATGCCGGCATCGGTGACAAGGGCTGCGGCTTTACACCCGCTTTGCAGGCGCTGCAAAATCGAAGCTCCACTGGTGCGCGCGTTGTGCTCGTGATAGCTGACCATGGGCGTGGCGATGCCGAAGTGATGCAGCAGCTTGGCCGTCACTCGGGTGTCTTCGGCGGCGATGAAGTCGCAGGTGTGCAGGGTCTCGACCGCGCGCGGCGACATATCGCCCAAATTGCCGATGGGCGTGCCGACGATGTATAGCTTCATCGGCTTAAAATGTCGGTGTAGTCGCCGTGTTTCACGTCAATGCCGTGTTCTTTGAGGATGTGGAAGAACTCGATTTGCACGGCGGTTTCTTTGGTGGAGCTGCTTTGGAAGATCTCCATGTTGTCGCCGAAACTAAAGGCGATGAACTGGATGCGCCCTGCCGGGGTGTTGCTGACGGTGATTTCGGCGGCGCGCACGTGCGGCTGCATGCAGGCGGGGAGCTCGAACTTGCCGAGGTTGGACAGGCAGCTGG
>WQRM01000187.1 GCA_009786735.1 Oscillospiraceae bacterium
AAGCGCCGGTAACGATCATCGCCTCGGCGCGCACGAAGCCCCGCCTGCGATCATCAGCGTGTTTTTGGGCAGCGAACTCACCGACATTCTGCAGGCCATCGAGCTGGGTGAGGACTACCACGCCCCCGGACGCGCGCGCCTGAAAATCGGCGTGAGCTCCCTGCCGCGCATTCCAAAGGATAGCACCGACCGCAACCGCACCTCGCCGATGGCCTTCACCGGCAACAAGTTTGAGTTTCGCATGCTGGGCAGCGCGTTTTCCATCGCAGGACCAAATTTCGTGCTCAACACAATCGTGGCGGAAGTGCTGCGCCAGTTCGCCGACGAGCTTGAGCAAGCCGACGACTTCACCACAGCACTCGACACCCTCATCCAGCGCACCATCAAGGCGCACAAACGCATCCTCTTCAACGGCAACAACTACGCCATGGAATGGGCGCTTGAAGCCAAGCTGCGCGGGCTTTCAAACCTGCCAGATACCCCAAGCGCGCTGCAAGTGATGACCAGCCCGCAGAGCATCGATGTCTTCTCGCGCCATGGTGTGCTCAGCGCAAACGAGCTGCACGCCCGCCACGAAATCCTCATGCAGTCCTACCGCAAAACCGTGCACATTGAGGCGCTCACCATGCTCATGCTGGTCAAAGATGCCGTCTTCCCCGCCTGCGTGGCCTATCAAAACCAGCTGGCCAAGCTGCTCAAACGCAAGCAACAAGCCAGCGGCAATCTCGGCTGCGCGATGGAGCTGCATCTGCTGCAAAAAATCTCGGCCTTGTGTGACGAACTGCCCGCGCAGTTGGACACACTGGAGCGCGAAAAATCGCTCGATGCCATGCGCGAACTGCGCAAGACTTGTGACGCGCTTGAAACCCTCGTGCCGCAAGAATTTTGGAAACTGCCGAGCTACGCGCAGCTGCTCAACAGCATATAAAAATCACCGGGCGGTCATTTCGACCACCCGGTTTTTTATGTATCTTCTTCATCTAATAGCCACGCCAAGGTCAGCTGCTCCATGGGGACAATCGGCGCTTGAATCACCGGGTCCATCTCCAGCAGGCGGATTTTTTCGCGCAGGAAATGATTTTCGCGATCCACTTCCGCCACGATTTTCTGCGTATCTTCCAGCTTGTTTGCGAACTCTGCGAGCTGCTGTGCAACTTCGTCGCCTGCCGCGTGCCGGCGCCGCTGCAGCCGCGCAGCCGTCATCCAGTCCAGTTGGCGTTGCCTCGCGAGGCGTAGCTGCTTGGTGCGGCGCTGCGTGGTCTGCGCTTGCAGGTGCATGCGTTGCTCCAGCGCTTCAATGTATTGCAGCACGTCATCTTTATGAAACCCGCCCACCTGCGAGCGGAAGAAGTCGCCCTTGGCCATGTTGTTCCTTTCTGGTGTTTTGCGCTAATCCCAATCGCGCTTATCCTTGAGCTCGTTATACAGCGCCACATAGCTGTCGTGGCGGCTTTTGGCGATGTTGCCTGCAGCGACGGCCGCGAGCACAGCGCAGCCGCTGTCCTTCACATGCGCACAGTCATGGAATTTGCAGTCACTCGCGTAATCCGCGAACTCGCAAAACCCTTGTGCCACGTTGTCGCGGTCCAGCTCGAGGGCCTCGAAGAAGGCGAAGCCGGGGGTGTCGGCCACCCAGCCGCCCGCCGCGGGGAAAAGCTCCACGTGGCGCGTGGTGTGGCGACCGCGACCGAGCTTTTGGCTCACCTCACCGGTGGCAAGCTGAAGCTCCGGCGCAATGCGGTTGAGCAGCGTGGACTTGCCCACGCCGGTGTTGCCGCAAAACGCGCTGGTTTTGCCCTGCAGCAGTGCCGCGATGTCGCGCACGTCGCTGGTTGGGTCAACAGAAAACGTTGGATAGCCGCAGTTGGCGTAAACGCGCACAAAGGGCTGTGCATCGCCCAGGTCGCCTTTGGTGAAGATGATCACCGGCGCGATGCCCGCGATTTCCGCCGTGGCGATGAGGGTGTCGAGCAGCGGCAGGTTCGGGCGCGGCTGGCGCATGCTGCACAGCAGGAAAATCTGCTGCAGGTTAGCAACCGGCGGGCGGCGCAGCTCGTTTTTGCGGGCTGCGATGGCGGTGATGTAGCCCTCAATTTCGCCGCCGGTGTGCAGCTCGATGTCACAGAAGTCGCCCACAAGAGGGGTGATTCCCTGCTTGCGGAACAAGCCGCGCGCGCGGCACACCACCGTGCCCTGTTCGGTCATCACGGCGTAGTTATTGCCTTGGATGCTGTGGATTCTATGCATAAACCTCCAGCACAATCTCATCTTCAAGGTTGAGCCATTGCCAGGCGCGCGGCTCTTGGCTGGCCACGGTGCCTGCGATGCCATCTTCGTCCACCGCAATGTTCACAACCACGATGTTGTGAAAGCCAAAGTATTGCAACCGCTCAATGGCGGTGTTGGTGGAGTTGCCCACCACGTTAGGGATTTGATGCAACTCGTCTTGCACGGCGTGGTTGTTGGAGCTGACGATGACAGGCGGGTTGACGCGGAAGTTGATGGTGGCGGAATACAGAATATTTCCGTTGAGGTAAGCGCGCAGTTGCGCGTTTTCGCCTCGACCATTCACTTGGAAGACACGCGGGCCGTTGAGCGACACGTTTTGGTTGAGCACTTGGTCGCCGTCCATATAGATGGTGAGGCGGCCGTTGCCCAAAAAGCGGTTGGGCAGCGGAATGGTCACGTTGACGCTGGGGATGACCCCGGAGCTTAGCACCACGTTCACGCGGGTGCCGGTGGCGACGATTTCGCCTGCGTCAATGCTTTGGGCGATGACGCGACCTTGTTGCTCTTCGTTGGGCTCAATGGTCACCGTGCCCAGCTGCAGACCAACGCTTTCCAGCAGGTCTTGGGCTTCTTCCACCGTCCAGCGCAGCAAGTCCGGCACTTCGTTTTCCATGCTTGCGTCACGCGGGGTGGCAACATAGAGGATGATCACCTGCCCTAAGTCTGCGCTGGTGCCGTGGCGCGGGTCGGTGCGCACGATGTGCCCTTCGTCCACGCGGGTGGTGACATAAAGCTGTGTGCGCGGCAGCAGTCCGAGTTCGCGCAGTTCGGCCTCGGCTTCCGCCAGACCCATGTT
>WQRM01000188.1 GCA_009786735.1 Oscillospiraceae bacterium
TCATCAACGACGTCAGCGGTCACGTCACGGCGAGCATGGCAGCCGTCGTGCGCGAACACGGCGCGGGCTGGGTGCTCATGCACAACGGCGGCGGAGCGAATGCCACCCCCACGTACACGCCCGATGTCGTCACCTGCGTGCGCGATGCGTTAGCGAAGATGGCGTGCCAAGCCGAGCAATTTGGCATTTTACGCCCGCAGTTGTGCGTTGACCCCGGCATCGGCTTTGGCAAAACCCAGCCGGACAACCTGCGCCTGCTCGCGAGCATCGCCAAGCTCAAGATTGACGGCGTGGCCACGCTGGTTGGAGCATCTCGCAAGCGCGTCACCGGCGAGCACCTGCCGCCCAGCGAGCGTCTGCCCGCCACCATTGCCGCGCACACGATTGCCCAGCTCGGCGGCGCGAACATCTTGCGCGTGCATGACGTAAAAGAAGCCGTCAGCGCCGCGAAATGGCTTGACATTGCGATGAATATCATGTAAAATAGAAGGAAGCATTTGCATATGCAGCACATTGCCATTAAAGGTCTAGACCTTTACGCCTACCATGGCGTGCACGCCCACGAGCGCGAGCAAGGCCAGCCCTTCGTGCTCGACATCACCTTGTGGGCAAACATGTCAGCCGCGTGCACAAGCGACGATTTAGCCGACACCGTGAACTATTCACGCGTCATAGACTGCGCTGCAGCGGCGTTTTGCGCCGAAAAGCACCAACTCATCGAGCGCGCAGCAAGCGTCACCGGCGATGCCATCTTGGCCGAGTTTGCGCCAATCCAGCGCCTAGAAATCACCGTGCACAAACCACAAGCGCCCGTGCGCCAAAGTGTAAAGGACATCGCCTTTACACTGAAGCTGGCGCGCTGAACAACATATTTTTGCATCATAACGTTGGAGGATATTTCTCATGAGCGAAGCAGTGGTTGCCTTGGGCACCAATTTGGGCGAAAAGCAGGAAAATCTGCAGCAAGCCTTGGATGCCTTGGCGCGTTTGCCGGGCACCGAAATCCTGCGGCAGTCGTCTGTGTACGCCTGCCCGCCGCAAAACCCGCCGGAGGGTGCGGTCATGGAGGATTTCCTCAACATGGCCGTGGTACTTAACACCAACATGTCGCCACTGACGTTGTTGGGCGCGTGTTTGGGTATCGAAGCCGCCATGGGCCGTGTGCGCAACGAGCGCAACGGCGCGCGCGTCATCGACCTTGACGTGCTGACCTTTGAGGGCATGAAAAACGAAAGCTTTGAGCTCACGCTGCCGCACCCGCGCTCGCTCGAACGCGCTTTTGTGCTGCTGCCGCTGAAAGAGCTCTACCCCACCGGGCGTGCGCCGGGGCTGTTTTTCGACGCACATCTCAAGGAAATTGATGCATCGCAATGCGTGAAAGTGGAGCGCCTATGAGCCAAACCATCGAGTTCCCCAACGGTCTGCGCCTGCACCTGGATCCCATGCCGGGCGCGCTGAGCTGTGCCATCAACTTGTGCGTGCTGTCGGGTTTGCGCTTTGAGCAACCCGCGCAGGCTGGCGTGTCGCATATGCTTGAGCACATGCTCTTCAAGGGCACGCACACGCGTTCAGCGCGTGACATCGCCGAGCTCGCCGACGACCGCGGTGCCGCCATGAACGCCTACACCTGCAAGGAGTACACCTGCTTGTACGTGCGCAACCTGCCCGAGCATCTGCACGACATGCTCGCCCTGCTGGCAGACATGATTGAGAATTGCCGCCTCGACGACGCCGACCTCGCCCTCGAGAAAGGCGTGGTTGCCGAGGAAATCGCCATGTACGAAGACCTGCCGGAGGACTATGCCTTCGACATCGCGCACGATATGGTTTGGCCCACGCATATGCTGGGCAAGAACATCCTCGGCACGCGTGAAACCGTCAAAAACATGACCACCGCTGACCTGCGCGCCTACATGCACGCGCGTTACAATCCCGCGCAAATGGTGCTATCCATCGCCGGCAAGTTTGACGAAACCGCCGTGCTCGCCTGGGCAGAGGAGCTCTTTGGCACGATGCAAGCGCGCGGCGAGGGCAGTGAGATCATCACTGTGGCAAAGTTCGAGCCCGGCGTGCGCTTCACCCACAAAAGCGTGGAGCAAAACCAAATCATCCTCGCGTTTCCCGGCTGTGCGGGGCGCGATGCCGAGCGATATCTAGCCGCGCTCATCAGCACCATGCTCGGCGGCAGCACCTCGTCGCGGCTGTTCCAACGTCTGCGTGAGGAGCTCGGGCTCGTGTACTCCGTGGACTTTTTCAACGCCCACCACATGGCCGAGGGCATGAGCGGCATCTCCCTTGGGCTTAGCCAAAAAACGCAGGTGAAAGCCCTCGGCGAAGTCCTGCGCATTGTGCGTGACTTCCCCGCAACCGTCACGCAGCAAGAGCTCAAGCGCGCGCAAGAGCAAGCCGCCGCAAGCCTTGTGATGGCGCAGGAGTCCGCCGCAGCGCGGGCGTCGCGTGTGGCAGGCAGCGAGCTGCTCTACCGCGACAACGTGCCCGTGGAGCAATCCATTGCCGCCTATCGCGCTGTTACGCTCGACCAAGTGCGCCACTATGCCGCCGAGTTGCTCGACCCCGCGAAGTTCGCCCTGTGCGTGCTGGGCAAATGCAGCAAAAAAGCCGAAAAATCCATGGCTGAGATGATACAATGATACCCCCACCGGCGCATTCGCACCACTCGCTAAAGCCTCAATATATCTTACGGAAAATCAACCCGCTGCGCTGCTGCCTCCCCCGTGGGGGAGGAAGCACGTCGTAGGCGTGCAGGTGGGGGTTGACCAAGGAGACACTCATGAACACAATCAAAGACGCCCGGCGCATCGTCGTCAAGGTTGGCACATCCAGCCTCACGCACGCCACCGGCAAAGTGAATATCCGCATGATCAACCGCCTCGCCGCTGCCCTCAGTGACCTCCACAACGCAGGCCGCGAGGTCGCGCTGGTGAGCTCCGGTGCGCTCAGCGTGGGTGTGAGCAAGCTCGCTTTGGCCGAGCGCCCAAAAGATACCCCAACCCGCCAAGCCGCAGCCGCCGTGGGCCAGTGCGAGCTGATGTTCCTGTACGACAAA
>WQRM01000189.1 GCA_009786735.1 Oscillospiraceae bacterium
CATGCGCTTTTGGCTTGAGCTCGGCGTAGACGGCTTCCGCGAGGATGTCATCACCTACATCGCCAAGCGCGAGGGTCTGCCCAATGGATTTCCGCTGCCCATCGCCACCGGCTACCCGCACTACACCTCGCTGCCCAAAGTCAAGGACTATCTGCGCGAATTTAAGGAGGATGTGCTTGACAAGTACAATGCCTTTACAGTCGGCGAAGCCCCCATGATGACCACCAAAGTCGCCAAGGATTACATCACCGGCGACGACAAAGTCCTTGATGTCATGTTCCACTTCCAGCACATGGAGGCCGACTGCATCATGAACGACTGGGTGCCCACGCCGTTCCGTCTGGGCAAGCTGAGGAAGGTCTTCGCCCACTGGCAGCGCGAGCTGCACGGTCGAGCCTTCAACGCAAACTACATGGAAAACCACGACCACCCGCGCGTGGTAGACAAATACGGCTCGCGCAAGTATCGCGTGGAAAGCGCGAAGATGCTCGCCGCGCTGTACATCCTGCAAAGCGGCATGCCCTTCATCTATCAAGGGCAGGAAATCGGCATGACGAACATCGAGCTCAAGCGCCTCGACCAGTTCAAGGATGTCGTGACCTTCAACAACTACAAGCTCGCGCGCAAGTTTGGCTTGAGCGAAAAATTCTTCGTCAACTACGCCAATCGCCGCAGCCGCGAGAACGCCCGCACGCCCATGCAGTGGAGCGGCGAGCCGAACGCCGGCTGGGCAACGCCATGGTTCCCGGTCAACGAGAACTGCAGCGAAATCAACGTCGCCGCCGCCGAGGCAGACCCCAACTCCATCCTGCATTGGTATCGCGCACTGCTCAAGTTCCGCCGTGAGAACCCCGTGGCGATTTACGGCAAGTATCGCCCCCTGCGCGCCGGACGCAAACTGCTCGCCTATGAGAGCGCGCACGAGGGCAAACGCCTGGTGTTCGTCGGCAGTTTTAGCGACAAGCCCAAAGCCTTTACACCCCCAAAAGGCGGCGAGCTCGTCTTCTGCAACTACGCAACGCAGCAGCAAAAACTACAGCCATGGGAGTGTAGAGTGTATGTCGTTAACGATTAGACTCGCCCGCGCCGAAGACTACCCCGCCATCGCCCGCATGTTGCGGCAAATCTCCGCGCTGCACCACGGCTGGCGCCCGGATTTATTCCCCCCAACCGGCGTGAAGATGAGCGCAGAGCAGTTCCACACCGCGCTGGAAACCCCCGACACGCCCATCTTGGTCGCACAGCTTGACGGCGCGGCGGCAGGCTACGCCATGTGCCAACTTCGGCGCGTGCGTGATATCCCTGTGCTGCGCGAGCGCGACTTCCTGCTCATCGACGACCTGTGCGTGGACGAAACCTGCCGCCGCCAGGGCGTGGGCGAGGCGCTCATGCAGGCCGCAGTGGACTTCGCACGCCAGCACGGGCTTGACGCAATCGAGCTCAACGTGATGCAATGCAACGAAGCCGCCCGCAGGTTCTACGAGCAGTTGGGCTTAACGGTCAAATCGCGCATCATGGAGATGAAGCTATAAACAAAACGCCCCCTTGAGAAAATCAAGGGGGGTTGGCAATCGTTTCACAAAGTTAGCGGTTGTTGATCAGACCAATGATGCCCAAGATAGGCAGAACCACGGTCATGATC
The DNA here is from genome assembly GCA_009786735.1 of Oscillospiraceae bacterium. Lineage (GTDB taxonomy): Bacteria > Bacillota > Clostridia > Oscillospirales > Acutalibacteraceae > WRMQ01. The sequence continues at coordinate 1,643 of WQRM01000189.1, forward strand.
CCCAGCAGCGTGCCGCCGATACTAACCAGCAATCCAGTAATAGCTTCCATGAATGAAGCTCCTTTCGTAAATTAGTTGGTTAAAAGAAGGCCCAAGTGATTGCGCTAACAAGCAAATGAACCAGCGCTGTAATCATGATGACTGCAGCTGCCAAAGAAAAAATTTGTGACAACATGGTCAAGTTCCTTTCGTGTTGTTTGTCGTTAGCTCAGCACGCCAAAGGCATACAGCAGCCCCATCGCACCAATCGTGGTGGCGATTGCGCCAAGAAATGCGCCAATCAAAGCAAAAATTTCCATAATACATTCTCCTTTATTTCGATGTAGATTGTGTTTGCGGTTTCGGTTAGTTGAACATCACGCTAACGCCCAAAACGGACAAAATGACCCCGACGACGAGGAACACGATTGAGCTAAAAATGCCTGGCATGTGCTACACCTCCTTCAATTGATGCTACCAGTATATCACAAATTGTCCATTTTGTCAAGCCCAGAAAAAATTTTTGCAACAATTGTGTGACAAAATTTGCGAATTCACGAAAAACACTTGACAACACACGCGCTATATTGTAAAATAGTAGCATATTAAATCGCGAAGGAGAGTGCTTCATCGCATGAAAACTGCACAAATTTACCTCCAAGGCAACGCCTACCCCGGCCGCGGCCTGGTCATGGGCATGCACAGCGACGGCCAACACGCCGTGGTGGCATACTTCATCATGGGCCGCAGCGAAAACAGCCGCAACCGCGTCTTCAGCCCTTGCGGCAACGGTTTGCGCACACTGCCCTACGACCCAAGCCGCCTCAAAGACCCCTCACTGGTGATTTACTCACCGGTGCGCGTGCTGGGCAACCAAGTCATCGTCACCAATGGCGATCAAACCGACACCATCGCCGACTATCTGCGCGACGGCAAGAGCTTTGAAGACGCCCTGCGCACGCGTGAGTTCGAGCCGGACGAACCCATCTACACCCCGCGCATCAGTGGGCTGCTCACGAAGAAAGGACGTTCGTTTTCGTATAAGCTCAGCATTCTCAAGGCAAGCGAAAGCGCCGAGAAAGTCTGCCAGCGCTTCTTTTATGAATACGAGCCCGTGCTCGGCGAGGGGCATCTCATCCACACCTATCTGCGTGACGGCAACCCCATGGTGCCCAGTTTTGCCGGCGAGCCCGTGCGCGTGGCGATCTCCGGCACGATCGACACCTACACCCGCACCTTCTGGAACGCCCTGCACGACGACAACAAGATTGCCCTGTTCGTGCGCTACATCAACCTGCTCACCGGCGAAACCCAAACCAAAATCGAGAACAAACACGCCTAGCGCGCGTTTCACGCATGCATAACGTAACCATCGTCAGCATGTAGGGGTGGCTTGCGAGCCACCCGGGATTTTTATGGCGGGNAAAAAAGGAGCGGGCGGC
>WQRM01000190.1 GCA_009786735.1 Oscillospiraceae bacterium
CCCAGCACTGAGCAAATCAGCCGTCTTCCGGTCGCGTGTTGCATCTGCGGGGTGGGGTTATCCACGAACGTGTAACATAGACTTATTTCTGCATTTTGCATTCTTAATTTATTATTTCTCCACGAGTTGGTGGTAGCCCTTCTTGCCCTTCTTAATCATCACCGGCAGAGCTGCTTTTTCAATAGTATAGGCGAAATTGGTGACTTTAGCATCGTCCACCAGCACGCCGCCTTGTTCAATCAGCCGCCGCGCCTCGCTTTTGGATTTCGCCAAACCCGTCAGCGTCAGCGCATCAATGATGTTGATGTCGGCATCCACTTGGGTGGTGGGCGTGCTGCCGCCTGCGCCCGCGCCGCCGAAGAGGCTCTTCGCTGCCGCCTGGGCTTTGTCGGCTTCCTCGCTGCCGTGGATAAGCGCCGTCACTTCCCAGGCAAGGCGCTCTTTGGCGCTGTTGATGGCGCTGCCTTGCAGCTTCTCGTAATCCGCGATTTCCTCAATCGGCACAAAAGTGAGCATCTTCATGCAGTTGGCCACGTCGGCGTCTGCGGTGTTGCGCCAGTATTGATAGAACTCGTAGGGCGTGGTCTTTTCGGGGTCAAGCCACAGCGCGCCCTTCTCGGTTTTGCCCATTTTTTTGCCTTCGCTCGTCAGCAGCAAATTGCAGGTGAGCGCGTAGCTTTCGCGCTGGTCAACGCGGCGGTTGAGCTCCACGCCGGCAATCATGTTGGACCATTGGTCGTCGCCGCCGAGCTGCATGGTCACGCCATGGTTGCGCCGCAGATGCAGGAAATCATAGGCCTGCATGATCATGTAGTTGAGCTCGAAGAAGCTCAAGCCGGTCTCCAACCGTGCCTTGTAGCACTCCGCCGCCAGCATGCGGTTGACGGAGAAGTGCACGCCGATTTCGCGCAAAAACTCAATGTAGTTCAGCCCGCACAGCCAATCGGCATTGTTGACGATCTCACCTTTGCCGGGCGAGAAATCCACCAGCTTGGCAACCTGCCGTTTGAAGCAGCTGATGTTGTGGTCGAGCTCCTCGCGGGTGAGCATTTTGCGCATGTCGGTTTTGCCGCTGGGGTCGCCGACGAGGGCGGTGCCGCCGCCAAACAGTGCCACGGGGCGATGCCCGGCGCGCTGCATGTGGCTCATGAACATCACGGCCACTAGGTGCCCGGCATGCAGGCTGTCGGCGGTGGGGTCATAGCCGATGTAAAACTTCACAGGCTCGCTGCCGTTGAGCAGCGCTTGCACTTTCTCGGGTGCGGTGCATTGCGCAATCAGGTTGCGCGCTTGCAGGGTTTCGTATAGGTTCATGGTTGTTCTCCTCAAATAAAAAAATGCTTGACACACAAGCCAAACCGTGTTATACTACAAACGAGGGGTGGTGTCGCACAACAGTCGGCAACTGCTCTAACCCTCGCTCAATGGAATAAAACGAGAAGCAACCGCCCAAGCTTAGCAGGCCTAGGGGCGGTTACTTCTTATTGCCGTGGTCTTTTGTTTCAAGAAAACGTGTTGCGACAACCAGCAAGACCAGTAAGTACATCAACAGTTCAATCGTTTCCAACCGCTCACCCCCTTTCGGGAGCAAGGAAGCAACCGCCGCTATGCGCGACACCGACTATATTATAGCATGACCGGGGACTAATTGCAAGTGTTTCTCGAAAATTATTTCGCCCAACTTTCCGTTAATCATAAAGGTTGTTTTAGCTTTTGCAGTTGATATGTAGCCCGGGTGGCGCGCCCGCCACCCCTACATGTTGCGGTCTGATGCAACGTTGCTCGTAATATCCACCTGTAGGGGCGGCGGGTGCGCCGCCCGAAGCAAAAAAACACATACCCTTGCCTAAAAGCGCCTAATCATATAGCGCACCGTCGGCGGGCAAATCCTCGCCAGCCCAGATTTTCTTCGCCGTCCAGGCTTGCGGCGCGCCCGCCCAAAAGCAGTGCGTCTCGGGCAACGCGAGGGGCAAAAACACCGCCGTGCACAGATACAAACTGCCGGTGGTGATGTAACTTTCGCCCAAGCCGGGTTGGTCTCCCAGCATGCCGAGCTTGAGCCAACCTTCGGCGTCGAACAGGGCATCATCGCGCGCCATGAAGCGCTGCAGCACAGCACTGAGCGCACAACGCACTTGCTCGGGCGGGAGCTGCGGCGGCAGTTGCTCTTGCTGCGCCAGTTGAGCGAGGGCCTGAAACGCACCGAAACGATAGCACAACGACCGACCAATCGGCGGATACGTGCCCTCCGGCGAAATCATGCGCTCAAGCACGGCGGCATAGCGCTGCGCCCGTGGCAACATGCGCGCGTGCATCCCCTGCCACTGTGGATTTTGCGGCTCCACCGTGCGCGTGATATCCAGCAGCATCGGATGGATGACGAAGGAATTGTAGTAGTCCCAGTGGAACGCGGGTCCATCGGCATAAGCGCCGTCGCCAACATACCATTGCTCGTGTTGGCGCAAGGCATAGTCCACGCGCATCATGTCCCAGTCGGGCTCGTCCATCACGAGCAGCGCGGTCTCGATCATCGCCGAAAACAGCAGCCAGTTGTTGAAGTGCGGCGCTCGCCCCACGCGCGTCGCCTTGAGCGCGGCGATAACATGCGCTTTGTCCTGCGCGGGCAGTGCAGCGAACAGCTCCCGCGGCGCGCGGATGATTGCATGCGCCAAGAACGCTGCATCCACGATGGACTGCTGCGCGCTGAAGCACAGGTAGTCCGGCGACGTCGGGTCTGTGCCTGCGGCGATGGCGCTGCGTGCCAATGCGCAATATCGCTGGCGCAGTTGCTCTTCCTGCGGAGTTGAGCCGGCTTGTTCCAGCCATGGTGCGATGCCCGCAAGCGTGCGCCCGAGCGCCTCAAGATAGGCGGTTTCGCCCGCGCCCTGCTGCATCGGCATCACCTGCTTGAGCTGGCGATTGTGCAGCGCGGTCAGCACAGGCTCGGCGATTTTCAGCATGGCATTGAGCCAGTCGGTACGGTGGTTCATGTGGGGGGACTCCTTGGGTGGTGGTGGGGATCCGCAACGACGCGTGTAGGGGCGGCTATTAGCCGCCCGGG
>WQRM01000191.1 GCA_009786735.1 Oscillospiraceae bacterium
ACCCAAGCCCGTGAACGCCGGCACCAGATACACCCCGGCAGCGTCGTCCACGCTTTCGGCCAGCTCGCCACAGCGCTCGGCGGAGTCCACAAGTTTCAGCTCATCGCGCAGCCATTGGATCACCGACCCCGCATTGAACGCACTGCCCTCAATGGCATACTCTACGTCGCCATCACCCAGGCTCCACGCCACGCCGGTGAGCAAGTTGTGCTGGCTCTGCACGCGCTTGTTGCCGGTGTTCATCAGCAAAAAGCAGCCCGTGCCGTAGGTATTCTTCGCCATCCCGGGGCTAAAACAAGCCTGCCCAAACAGCGCCGCGGGCTGGTCGCCAATCGCACCGGTGATGGGCATGCCCGCAAGCTCCGTCAGCCCAATGAGCCCGGGGACAACCTCGCCGTGCATCGCGCCGCTGGGCACAACCTTCGGCAGAATGCTCATCGGCACGCCCAGCAAGTCGCACAGCTCGGCATCCCAGCACAGTTTGTCCACGTCAAACAGCATCGTTCGGCTGGCGTTGGAGTAGTCCGTCACATGGCTTTTGCCGCCGGTGAAGTTCCAAATCAGCCAAGTTTCCACCGTGCCGAACAGCAGCCTGTCTTGCGCGGCAAGTTCTTTCGCGCGCGGTACGTTGTCCAGCACCCACTTGATTTTCGTGCCGCTGAAGTAGGCGTCCACCACAAGACCCGTGCGGTCTTTAATGAGCTGCTCGTGCCCATCTTGCTTGAGCTGCTCGCACATGTCAGCCGAGCGGCGGCACTGCCACACAATGGCGTTGTGCACCGGGCGGCCGGTTTGTTTGTCCCACAAAATCGTGGTTTCGCGCTGGTTGGTGATGCCCATGCAGGCAATGTCGCGCAGGTTGATGCGCCCTTTGATCTCGCCCAACACAAGCTCCAGGGCGTTCATTTGGCTATAGAGGATTTCCATCGGGTTGTGCTCCACCCAGCCAGCCTGCGGATAAAGCTGCTCATATTCCTTCTGCGCACGCGCCACCACATTGCCTTCGCGGTCAAACAAGATCGCGCGCGAGCTCGTTGTGCCTTGGTCGAGCGCTAACACATATTGATTTGGCATAAAATCCTCCGCGATCAAGAAAATTGAATGCGGAACAATCTTGAAGAGCCAAAGATTACTAGGCCGCCACCAACCGTAGTCGCGAGAAGGCCCAGCGCATTGTGGCGATTGCTAAACGCCATCACCAGCACGCCAACGACGACAAGTGCCAGCCCACCCGCCAGCGCAATGAAGTTCCACAGGTTCGAGCGGTCAAAGCGTGCGGCGGCAGCTTCCATGTCGTTGCACAGTTGAGGGTCTGCAAACACAAACGTTGCAGGAATGGGAATCAGGCTATCGTTGGATTGTTGCACCTGAATGCGCAACGTTTCCACGCCGCGCACGTCAGCATAAACCCGTTGCCCCGAGCGGATGGGGTGGCTCGAAATCAAGCGAGCGGTTCCGCGCTCGTTCACATTGAAAAATTGGATGCGTGCAGAACCGAGCGCGCTGGTGCGAAACACGTAGCCGCTGATGGTGGCTTGTTGCCCGCCGATGCGATGGTCAGTGTTCGAAAACCCAACGATGCTCCGGGTGCCTGCCGTGGGGAATTGGATGGCATTGTTGAACGTCCTGCCGCCAATCGTAACAACAGTCATCGTGGGCGCTTGCCCAAGCAACTGGTTCGCCGTTTGGTGTGGGCGCGGCAGGGGAGTTTGCCGTGCGCTTGCCTGTGTGGCCAAGGGCATAATCATCAGCACAGCCAGCACCATGGCAACGCAAGACTTAAGCAGTTTTTTCATAGGTCGTAAATCCTCCTAAAATAAATTGATACATATATTATACATGAAATGGTCACATTGGTCAAGCCTTTTCCACAAAACTGCCCGCCGCAACCGAAAGTTGCGCAATTTCAAGCCAAAATCGCTGGCATTCGCTGCGTGATTTTGCTATACTAGGCCAGCAAACAAGTTGCACAACGATGGGAACTATCGTCAACCTGTAGGGGTGGCGGGCGCGCCACCCGGGCTACAGATCAATACAAAATCTAAACCAGCAAATTTTTTTCAAAAAAAGCTTGACAGTGACGCATACGTCATGGTATATACTATGTTCAGGAGGTGAAACCACATGGAAAACTACCGCGCCATTCCCGACGGCTACATGCGCGTCGGCGAGCTCGCCCGCCAAGCCGGCGTCACCGTGCGCGCCTTGCAGTATTACGACAAGCAAGGCCTGCTCAGCCCCAGCGCAGCCAGCGAAGGCGGCTTTCGGCTCTATAGCGACCGCGATGCCGTGCGGCTGATGCAAATCTTGGCGCTCAAGCAAATGGGATTTTCGCTCGGCGAAATCAAGCAGCGGCTTTCAAGCCTCGACACAACGGAAGATGTGCTGCAAGCGCTCACCGAGCAAACCGAGCACCTCGCCGCGCAAATCGCCACCCTCACCGAAACCCACGCAGCTCTCCAGAAGCTCAAGGCCGAAATCGCGCAGATGGACAGCGTGAACTTCAAGAAATACGCCGCCATCTTAACGAACCTGCAGCTGAAAAACGAGCACTACTGGATGATCAAGCACTTTGACGAAGACATGCTTGATCGCTTCAGCGCAAACCTCACCGTGCAAGACGCGCAGCGCATCATCGCGCAGATCAACCGCTCATTGGACGAAGCCCACAGGCTGCACAAGCGCGGCGTGGCGGTGCACGGCAAAAAGGCCCAGCAACTTGCCCGCAACTACTGGGCGCTCATCCTCGAAGTCACCGGCGGCGACCTCAACACCGTGGGCAAACTCGCCGACATGTTTGGCAACATCAACGCCAACATCGGCGACGCAAAATACCAATCCGCACAAGCCTATATCGGCGAAATAATAGAACTTTATTTGCAAGGAGAACACTCATGACCAACATCAGCATGAAGAACGTGCACAAAGCATTCGGCAACAACCAAGTGCTCAACGGCGTCACCTTTCACGTCAACCCCGGCGAAATCTTTGGCATGCTCGGCCCCAGCGGTTCGGGCAAAACCACCATCATCAACATCCTCACCCGGCAGCTC
>WQRM01000192.1 GCA_009786735.1 Oscillospiraceae bacterium
GCGTGACCGACAGCGCATTCGCCACGCCCGGTATCGCCTTTGCCGCAACCGTGTGCCCCATGCTCATGCCCGGACCAAAGTTGGTATAGGTGATTCCGCGCGGCACAATCGCTTGCATCAGCGCGCGCACCACGCTGTCGCTGCCCGGATCCCAGCCTGCGGCAATGACGGCACAAGTGCCGTGCTGTTTGGCGATGCCGTCGAGCGCACAGCGCACCTCCCAAATGCTTTCGTGAATGTCGTAGCTGTCCACGGTGTTCACGCCCATGGCAAGCAGCGTCGCCGCAGCGTCCGGGCAAGCGCGCGTGGGTAGGCACAGCAAAGCGCAGTCCACTTTGCCGTGCGCGTGGATGTTCTCCAGCCCGGTGACCCAGATGTCTTTCACGTAATCCGGCGCTTGCCGCCGCGGGCTGCCCACCACACAGGTGACCGCCATGTCGTCCGCTGCCTGCACGGCCTCATATGCCGCGCGACCCACGTTGCCAAATCCTACAATTGCAATGTTCATTCTTGTATCCTTTCTTGTTCTTTTTTTGCAAAAAAAGAACCCAAACCACCTGCGGTGGAGCTCGGTCGCTTCGCTGTGGTCTATCATAGCCAAATTTAATCTAGGTTTTTTTGGTTACTTTTTTGCAAAAAAAGTAACGAAATCTTTGCGCCCGCAGGCGCTGTGGACATCACTGCGCGTCCGCTGCGGCTCGAATATAGCGCTTGAAGAACTTCACGCCGTCGCCCAGTGTGTGCAGGGCGAGGCATTCGTTGGTGGCGTGGGTGCGCATGAGCAGCTCCAGTGGCATGAAGAAGGGTGAGAAGCGGTAGCAGTTGTTGCAGATGGGCTCATAGAACACGGTGTCGGTGCCGCCCATGACGAGGTAGGGCACGATCATCGCGTCGGGCGAGGCATGCAGGATGAGGTTGTGCAGGGCTTGGTAGGCAGGGTGGTCGGTGGACGAAAAGGGCGAAGCCTCAATGTCTCGGAGCACCTTGATTTCGATGTTTTTGTTGCGCACGACGCGGCGGATGTGTTTGATGACATCGTCGGTGGTGGTGCCGGGCATCATGCGGAAGTTCGCCACGATGCTCGCGCGTTGTGGCAGCACGTTGCTGGCGGGGCTGCCCTGTGCCATGGTGACGGCGGTGCAGGTGCGGATCATGCAGGCAGCCTGCGGGATTTTCTTCATCACGGCCAGCAACAGCGGTTTCATCAGCTTGTGATTGACCATCACCGCGCGCAGATAAACCGGCATGCGCCGCGAGGCTTGGTCGATGATATCCACCATGTGCGGCAGCAGTTTGCTTTTGAACTGGTTGCGTTCGAGGTCTCGCACGACTTCGGCAATCGCGCCCACGGCGGTGTGGTTCGGCGGCGCGGAGGAGTGCCCGCCGCGGCTTGTGACGGCGATTTCGATGTCGGCAAAGCCTTTTTCGCTCACGCCAACGCCCGCCAATGTGCTTTCGGGGAACACGCCGGGCACGTTGGGAATCGGCAGCACGGCACCGCCTTCGTCCAGGGTGCTGGACAGTTTGGTTACGCCGCGTGCGATGAGCGTTTCGCGGATTTTGCTCGCGCCGCTGTTGCCGCCTGCCACGACTTCTTCGTCGTCACCCAAGCAGATGTAGATGTCGCGCTCGGGGATGTAGCCCTCGGCAAGCAGAGTTTCGGCGGCCTCGAAGATGCACACGAGGTGGTTTTTCATGTCCACGCTTCCCCTGCCCCAGATGAACTCGCCGTCGTTGTGGCCGCTGAAGGGCGGGTGTGTCCAGTCGGCTTCGGTGCCGGTTTCGACGGGCACGACATCCATGTGTGCAAGCAGCGCCATGGGTTCGAGCGACGAGTTTTTGCCCGGCCAATGATACAACAAACTTGCCGGTGGCACGACCTCACGGGTGCAGTGCTGGTGCACCAGCGGGTAGCTCTGCTGCAAAAACGCATGAAAGCGCTCGAACTGCACCCAGTCCACGCGTTCGTGCTCGGGATACGAAACGGTGGGGATTGCGATGGCCTGCGACAGGTTTTTCGCGGCGCGCTCGGCATCGATTTCCTCGTCAGGGTAGACGGGAATCTTTCGTTTTTTCGGCTTGAAAAACAGCGCGCGGATGCATGAAACCAGCTTAAACAGCACCACCAACGCCAGCAAACTCCAGCCGATGATTTGAGCGATTGACATATGATGTCCTCCTTGTTTCTCGTTTAGGTGGCGTAATCGCCACCCCTACATGTTGCGGTCTGATGAAAACTCCACGGACGACCGCAGGTCGTCCCTACGAGCAAGCGAGCAAAGCTCGGTCAACGTAGTGCGCTGCCACGGCCTTTGGCCGCATGACGCGTAGGGGCGAGCTTCGCTCGTCCGCACCTCTTTATCATGCACCGCAGGTGGTCACGTGTCCTTATCCACCTGTTTCATCGCTTTGAGGTTGCCGGTTTTCGCGGCACGGCGGTTGAGCTCGGCGGCGATTTCGTCTGGCGTGATGCCCAGCTGCGCCATGAGCACTGCCGCGTGAAAGGCGAGGTCGCACAGCTCGGCGGTGAGCTCGGCGCGGTCTTCATTTTTCGCGGCGATGATGCACTCGGCGCACTCTTCGCCAAGTTTTTTGAGCACTTTGTCTGTGCCCTGCGCGAACAGATAGTTGGTGTAGCTGCCCTCCTGCGGGTCAGCGCGCCGCGCGAGGATGGTGTCATAGAGGTTGTTGAATGCTTCCATGGTGTCTCCTTTATGGTTCGTAATCATCATACGCTCACGCCGCCGCCACCGCCTCGCCCAAGTCCAGCGTACCGGCATAAATACTCCGCCCGCAAATCGCGCCATACAAGCCCGCATCGCGCAGCGCATGGATGTCATCGATGGTGGTCACGCCGCCGCTTGCGGTGATGTTGCAGTCCACGGCATCGCGCAGCGCACACAGCTGCTCAAGGTTCGGACCTTGCAGCATGCCGTCTTTCGCAATGTCGGTGAAGATGATGTAGCGCACGCCGCGTGCCGCCATGTTGCGCGCGAGGTCGATGAAGTGGATGTCGTTGACGTCCAGCCAACCGCGCGTGGCGACCA
>WQRM01000193.1 GCA_009786735.1 Oscillospiraceae bacterium
ATTTTCTCTTTGATGCCACGCACGGCGGTGATGACGGGCGTGTAGTAGCGCAGATCCAGCTCGGCTGCCACGAGGTCGGCTTGCTCTTCATCCAGCTGGGTGATGTCCTCAAGCACGGCGAGCTCGTTGTCATCCATGTCTGCCACGCAGACGAAGCGGGTGGGGTCGGTGAGCGGCAGGGCACGGCGAAGCTGCACGCGCGGGTGGGTCTCACCGCCCAGCTCAAGCGACAAAAAGCCTTGCGCGTTGCGGAAAAACCGCACATCGCCGGGCTGCGTGAAGGTCATGCTTAAGGTGTCCATAGGGTTCTCCTGTGCCGCATATCCCCACCGCCCCTTGCGGAGCACCTCCCCCAAGGGGGAGGCATCAACCGGGCGGGTTGAGGTTAGGTTGCGGTTTTGTTGGTTCGATTTTTGCAGAAGTAAATGCTGTGCAGACGGTCGGTGCCTCCCCCTTGGGGGAGGTGCTCCGCAAGGGGCGGTGGGGGTCAACCCACGTGCATGGCCGCGAGTGCTTTGCTCTGCACTTGATAGAGCTCGTAGAACGCGCCGCGCTTTTTGAGCAGCTCGCGGAATGTGCCGAACTCTTTGAGCTCGCCTTCTTCGATCACGGCGAGCATGTCGGCGTCACGCAGGGTGCTCAAGCGATGGGCGATGGCGATGGTGGTGCGACCGTCTTTGAGCTGCTGCAGAGACTGCTGGATGCTGCGCTCGGTGGCGGTGTCCATGGCGGCGGTGGCTTCGTCGAGGATGAGAATTTTCGGGTTTTGCATGATGGCGCGGGCGATGCTCACACGTTGGCGTTCGCCGCCGCTGAGCGCTTGGCCGCTTGCGCCCACGCGGGTTTCGTAGCCATCGGGCAGCTTCATGATGAAGTCGTGCGCGGCACTTGCTTTGGCAGCTGCGATGACCTCGCGCATGTCGGCTGCCGGCTTGGCATAGCGGATGTTGTCGGCAATCGTGCCGGAGAACAGATAGATGTCTTGGCTGACCAGACCGATGTTGCGGCGCAGCACGTCAAGCGGCAGGTCTTTCACGTCCACGCCGTCGATGATGATGGCACCGGCTTTGGCATCGTATAGGCGGGAAATCAGGTTGGCGATGGTGCTTTTGCCCGCGCCGGTTTTGCCCACGATGCCCAGCATCTGCCCTGCACCGACGCTAAGGTTCACGCGCTTGATGATGGGGCGTGCGGGTTCATACTCAAACTCCAGCTCGCGCAGCTCGATGTTGCCACGCAGTTCGTCCACGTGCACGGGGTTCTCGGGGGGCAAGATTTCGTCGTCGCTGTCGATGATCTCAAACACGCGGCTGGCGGCATCGGCGCAGCGTGCCCACCAGTTGCTGACCCACGAGAAATACTCCAGTGGACCTTGAATCATCGTCAGCCAGGTGACAAATGCCATGAGCTCGCCGAGCCCCATGGTCTCGTTGAGCACGCTGTAGCCACCCATGACCAACACGGCGGTGATGAGCAAAAACACCGCGCTCATCGCGACGGGGAAAACGGTGGCTTCTTTGCCGGTGAGGTTTCGTTCCGCGTCGCGCAGAGACACGCTCATCTCGCTGAAGCGACCGAGCTCCTCTTTTTCGCGCGCAAATGCTTTGATAACCCGCTGACCGTTGATGTTGTCGCTGACCAAAGAGTTCAGGCGCGCGTTGGTTGCCCAGATGCGGTGGTGCAGGCGGCGAAACATGCGCGTGGCAATGGGCACCACAATGCCCATCACAGGAATCACGCCCAGCACCAGCAGCGTCATTTGCCAGCTGATGCGGAACATCACCACCATCAGCGTGGCAAACACAAACACGTTGCGGATGGCAAAGGGCACGCCGTCCACAAAAAACCACTGGATGCTCATGCTGTCACGCGTCATGCGCTCCATGAGGTTGCCGGTTTGCTTGCCGGAGTAAAACCCCACGCTCAGGCGCTGCATGGCCTCGAAGATTTTTAGTTTGAGTTTATACATCACGCCTGGGATGAGGTAGGCGTTGACCAAATCTGAACCGGCGGCGAATACCATGTCTAGCACGCGCATGAGCACCACGATGAGCACCAGCTGCGTGAGATAAGCGAAGAACGATGCCGCTGCGGGCAGCGTTGCGCCGTCGCTTGTGGCGGGGATGAGGATGTCGTCAAACAGACGCTGGATGCTGAACATGGGCAGCAACACCTGCAGCACGGCGCTGGCCGCGAGCATGGCAAGCATGGCCGCGATGGCGATGATGTTGTTGTTGAAGTAGCCCAGCAGCCGCCTTGCGATGGTGCTGCGCTTGAGGCACTGCGGGCACACGCGGCGCTTGTTGGGATACTTTGTGCTGCACTTGGGGCAGAACATGGACTCGTCGTTGTCTTCGAGGTAGGGGGTCATGTCGCGTCCTTCGCGCATGGCGTTGAAGCAATCCACAAACTTTTGCATGTCGCCTGCACGCCCGAGCGAAAAGCGCGTGAGGGCGAAATCATGCTCGCCGATGCGCGCAACAAGCCGCCCGGTGGTGACGTATTGCTCGACCTTGAGGGAGGTGATGTCTGCGGCGGGGTAGGTCTCAAGCTTGTCTAGGGTGTAGGCGAGCTCAAGGTGTTTTTTGCGGCGTTTGCCGGGCACTTCTTGCTCTTGCCCAAATGCGAGATAAAGCCCCTGCTCGTCAAACGCAAGCCATGCGTTGCAGTAGAGACCATCGTTGTTCATGTCGCCATGTGCGCAGCAGATGAAGCCGTCGCAGTGCAATTGCTGTGCCCGAAGCAGCTCGATGACGCCCGGCGGAAACTTGCCGGGCACAGGCTTTCGGGGCTTGGTTTTCTTGGGCATGATATTTCTCCTCGCCGCGCAAACGGCGATGCGTATGTTGTGTTTAGCGTGGCTGTGGGGACGCAATGTCTATTGTATCACAAAACCATGCGCGCGTCAAGCGCAAAGTTTGTGGGGCGGTTGTGGCGCAGCCGGGCGCCAGTATTTTTGCCCGGGCGAACACAGTTCGCCCCTACGTGCCCATTGCGCCCGATTTCACGGTTTGTTCATGTTGCACAAAAACAC
>WQRM01000194.1 GCA_009786735.1 Oscillospiraceae bacterium
GCCTGCCAGTCGCCCTGCAGTTTGTGCTTGCGGAACGGGAAGTTCCAGTTCGTCACGCCATAAAGCTCGCTCATCACGCCCGGGCGTGCATATTGGCGCGCGGCACTTTGCGCTTGCTTTGCGGTGTTGAACTCACGGTTGTCGCACAGCAGGTCAATGCCCGGCAGCTGAAAAGCGCGGTATGACCGCATGCAGTCGCCTGCGTGCTTGGTTTGGTCGCGCAGGTCTTGTTCCGCCATCATGTGGCCGGTGAGCAGCAGCCCATGGCGCTCGCACCAGTCGCCCATGGTGTCGGCAAAGGCGCTGGCAAAGCGCTCGCTGCAATGGTCGTGGTAGCGATAGCGCGCGCGTGAAATGTTGTCGTCTGGCAGATTAAAGAACAGCTCCGGCACAAAGTCGAGCAGGTCTTCGCCATATTCAGCTTGATAAGTATCGGCGAAGTCGGTCGTCCACGGCAGGGTAGTGGTTTCACCCGCCAGAGGGTCTTGCATGTTTTTCTTGCGACCGCACTCTGGTTCATCGCTGAAGATGGCGGGCACTGTTTTGCCAAACTCCTCACCCACCGCTTCGCGATAGCGTTCGTGCGTGACTTCCACAAAGCGCTCAATTGCCGCTTTGGATAGACCATCCACGTAAGTTTGACCGTTGTACCACGGGCTGGGCGCGTGGACGCTTAAGTAAGCATAGTAATCGCTGCCGCCGCGTGTATAGCCCAGCAAATTCCCTTGCTCATCCTGCGTGATGGCGTAGCTTGCGAGCAGGGGCAGGTCATCGCGCTGCTGGGGCGTGAAGAGCATGGTTTTTTGGCGATGTTGTGGGTCTTGCGTGACCAAGCCGCCAGCAAAGCCGCTGGGCCACTTGTCTTCGTCATAAAGCCAGGCCAGCATGCGTTTGTGCTTGGCATAGGCCGTGCAGTCCTTCACATGTTGCATGAACACGTCGCCGAGATATTCCGTAGCCAGCCCCACCCGCACATGCATGTGAAAACCGCCAAAGCCCATGTGCTCCATGGCGTCAATTTGCCGGTTGAGCACGGCTTGGTCCAGCTTGCAGTTCCAGCACCAAAACGGCGTGGCGCGGTATTCGCTGCCGGGGGTTTGGAAGGTGGCGAGGTCGAGACTGGGCTTTTGGTTTTCGGGATACAGCATAGCATTTCTCCTCGTTGACTTTTTGCGCGGCATGTGGTATAATAGGTAAGACATACTAAAGTTTATTGTATCATAAAAACAACGAGGAGTCAACCATGAATAATCTCGAAACTCTGCGCAGCAAGTGCGGCTATCTTTGCGACATGGACGGCGTGCTCTATCACGGCGAGCGGCTGTTGCCGGGCGTGACCGAATTTGTGCACTGGCTGGAGAAAGAGCAAAAGCAATATCTCTTCCTCACCAACGCCAGCGGACGCACGCCGCTTGAGCTGCAGCAAAAGCTCGCCCGCATGGGTCTTGAAGTGGGCGAAGACAAATTCTACACCAGCGCACTGGCCACGGCGCAGTTTTTGCACAACCAAAGCCCGGGCTGCTCGGCCTATATCATCGGCGACCCGGGGCTGTTCAACGCGCTGTATGACTACGGCATCACCCAAAACGACCACAACCCCGACTATGTGGTGGTGGGCGAAACGCGCGCCTTTGGCTACGAACACATCACCCGCGCGATCTACCACGTGCGCCGCGGCGCGAAGCTCATCGGCACTAACAGCGACATGACAGCACCGAGCGAAACGGGCATCATCCCGGCTTGCCGCGCGCTGATTGCCCCCATTGAGCTCGCCAGTGAACGTCAGGCGTATTTCATCGGCAAACCCAACGCGCTGATGATGCGCACCGGGCTGCGTATACTGGGCGTAAAAACAAGCGAGGCCGCCATGATTGGCGACCGCATGGACACCGACATCGTTGCCGGCATGGAAACAGGGCTGGACACGGTGCTTGTGCTTTCCGGCGTGACGGACGAGGCACGCATGCAGAGCTATCCCTATCGCCCGACCTATGTGCTGGATGGGGTGGGAGATATTCCTAATTCGTAATGCGCAATTTGCAAGCGTAATTTTTGAAATGAAGATTTTTGGGAGGACAATGGAATAGCGATAGCAATTAGCAATAAAATCCAAAAGCAACTGGACAGCGTTAGCGCGACGTTAGAGCATTGGGAATATCGCACATTGCCTGCGGTGCGTTTCATTGGATTGCCATATAACCCGGATGACCAAATAGCGTATAAAAACTATGGAGAAGGCTGGGCAGCCACTCGCGCAGCAGCAACGGCCGTGCTGGATACGATGCCCGAGTATGCGTTGGACTTTGATTATGATTTGACGTTTTTGCACCACTTTGGTAAGTCTGTGGACGAGGCGCATTGTCAAACGTTTATTGGTCGGTTCATGAGAGCGGATACGCCTATACCCAACGGGTTTGCGCATTGGGATTTGATGTACGACAACAACGGTACGTCCGAGCTAACATTCCGTTCGCAGTTTGCGTTTTCAGTGCTTGCGGGCGACCATGATGCGATGCATGACGGCGATGGCTTTGATGTGAATGCGTTGTATGACATCACGCGAAACATCATTTTAGAGCAAGGCGTGGCAATTCCCTATCCCGAACTTTACTGGACAGCAGAAGTGCAGTTTGACCGCGCCGATGGCACGATTTACAACCCGGAAAACCTCAATGTTGAAGATAAACCGTGCGCTTGTGGCTGGCTGTTTTCGGTGCGCAGTTAGCAAGCAATCACGCCGCTGCCTACCACCACATCGCCGTCATATAGCACACAGGCTTGCCCCGGCGCGATGGCGCGCTGCGGCTCGTCGAAGGTCACGCGCACGGTGTTGGGCGAGATTTGCTCGGCGGTGGCGGGCTGCGCGGCGTGGTTGTAGCGAATCTTCGCTTGCACACGCACGGGCTGCTCAAACGCATCACAGGCGATGAAGTTGAAATCACTCGCCTGCAAAACCGAAGAAAACAAGCCGTCATTCTCACACAGGGTGACGGTGTTTTGCTGCGCACACTTGGAGTGCACATACAACGGCTT
>WQRM01000195.1 GCA_009786735.1 Oscillospiraceae bacterium
GGCAGTGCAACCACCAAGCGTGTGCCGTCGGCTTGCAGGAATGCTTCGGCTTGGCGCAGGCGATTATGGCCGCTGAAGTGAAAGAGCAGCCGCTGCCGCCGCCTGCCTTGCTTGGGCTAGACAGCGCAGCACTGCGGGCGCAATCGCACCAACACTACATTGCGCCCCACTCGGACATGCCTGCGCTTTGCCTTGCGCTGAATGTGGTGCGCACACAAGTGAGAGAAACGGAACTAGCTGCCTGTGCCATTGCGCGCGACGACCTGATTGAAGCGCTCAATCGCATGAGCAGCGCGGTGTATCTTCTGTTTTTGAGGGAGATAGCATGAACGAACAACAAATCCAAGGCATTGTTGCCTCGGTGCTGGCAGGTGTTGGCCAAGGCCAAGGGGCGGTGCTCACGGGCATCCCCATTGAAGCAAGCGCGCGGCATGTGCACTTGAACGCACAGGCATTTGCGGCGCTGTTTGGCCAAGGTGAGCTCAAGCAAGTGCGTGCACTGTCGCAGCCCGGCGAGTTTTTGAGCGAGCAGCGGGTGAGCATCGCTACACCCAAAGGCATGCTGGAAAACATCGCGGTGCTTGGCCCGTTGCGCAGCGCAGCGCAGGTGGAACTTTCGCTGACCGACTGCCGCCAGTTGGGCATCACAGCACCCCTGCGCTTGTCGGGCAATTTAACGGACGCGGCAGAAGTCACACTCATTGGTCCTGCGGGTGTGTTTCAAGCCAAGCGCAGCACGATTATTGCGAAAAATCACGTGCACATGAGCCCGAGCGACGCTGTGCAGTTCAGCGTGAAAGACGGCGACTTGGTCAACGTGCGCGCGCAAACCGAGCGACCGCTTGTGTTCGAGCAAGTCGCTGTGCGGGTGCGCGAAAACTTCAGATTGACCATGCACGTTGATTTTGACGAAGCCAACGCATGCATGCTGCATACCCAGCGTGCTGTGCAGCACACGCAAGCCGAACCGGAGGTCATCGCCGACAAAGTGATTACCGAAGCCCGGGCAAAGCAATTGTGCGCACTTGGCACGCCGGTGCGCCTGCACAAGGGCTCAATCGTCACGCCCAGCGCGAAGGATGTCTTCAGCCAACACAAATGCGAAGTAAGTTTTACGTAAGGAGATTGCTATGACAATCTGTCGAGTCGTGGGTCATGTTTGGGCCACGAAAAAAGAATCTAGCCTCGAAGGGCTGAAGCTGATGGTGGTGGAATCGGAAGCCGACTCTACATCATTTGTTGCAGCGGATGTGGTGGGCGCAGGCATTGGCGAGCGCGTGCTTGTGGTTTCGGGTTCAACGGCGCGCCGCGCATTGGGACAAGACGACTGCGCGGCCGACTGCGCCATCGTGGGCATCATTGACCCCGTGGAGAAAGCATGACAACATTGCAACAGCAAGTGCGGCAAGCTGGCGTGGTAGGCTGCGGCGGCGCAGGATTTCCCACGCATGTGAAGCTGGCCGCGCAAGGGGTAGACACCCTCATCATCAACGGGGCGGAATGTGAGCCCCTGCTTCGCACTGACCGTTATTTGATGCGCGAACAACCCGCGGCAATCGTTGCGGCAACGGCTGCAGCGAAAGAACAGCTTGGCGCAACACAGGCATTCATTGCGCTCAAGGAAAGCTACCATGCGGAGATTTCGGCGCTGCAAGATGCCATTGATTCGATGGGCGCTCCCGTGCAACTGTTCTTGCTCAAGCATTTTTACCCCGCTGGTGACGAACAAGTGCAAGTGTATGAAGTGACGGGGCGTGTGGTGCCGCCGGGCGGGATTCCGCTTGACGTGGGCTGCGTGGTCAGCAACGCCGCCACGATGTTCGCCGTGCACCACGCGATGCACGATAAACCCTTCACGCAGAAATATCTGACCATCACCGGGGCAGTGGCATCGCCGTGTGTCATCAAAGCACCGCTGGGCACAAGTTTTGCCGATTGCCTTGCCTTGGCGGGCGGTGCGCTGCAGGACGATTTCGTGGTCGTCAGCGGCGGCCCGATGATGGGGCGAGCCATGACGAAAGAACAAGCCCTGCAAGCGCAGGTGAGCAAAACAACCTCGGGCTATCTGGTGTTGCCGCAGCGCGTGCGCCTTTGGCAAACTGCGCAGCTGAGCACAACGCACATCCGCAACCGCGCACGTGCTGCCTGCATTCAGTGCAGCTTTTGCACGCAGTTGTGTCCGCGCTGGCTGTTGGGGCATCCCCTGCAGCCGCACAAAATCATGCGACACACCGCAGGCGGTCAAGCCCTCGAAACGCTGCTGGATGACCCCGTGGTGCGTGCGGCGCAGTATTGCTGCGAATGCGGCATTTGCGAGCTTTATGCCTGTCCCATGGAGCTTAACCCGCGCAGAATGAACGCGCTGATTAAACAGGCTTGCCAACAGCAGGGGCTGCGTGCCGAAAAAGGTGAGCTCAACCTGCAAGCCCGCGATTACCGCACCGAGCGACGCATTCCCACGCAAAAAGCCGCCATGCGTGCAGGCGTGGGCAAGTGGTATAAAACCGAGCCTGCGCGGTTCGTGCAAGCGAAGCCCGTGGAAGTTTGCATCGCACTCAATGCGCATATCGGCGCGCCGGCACAGCCGGTTGTTCAGGTTGGTCAACAGGTAACATTTGGGCAGCGCATCGCAGTCGCACCGGCAGACAAGCTCGGCGCAGACTACCATGCGTCAATCGCCGGCGAGGTTATCTGTGTTGACGAAAGCATCACAATTAGACAGGAGAGCAACTAGATGGATTGCATCGGCTTTTTGGAGTTTTCATCCATCGCCCGTGGGATTGAAGCGGCGGATGCCGTGTGCAAGACGGCAGAAGTGGAGCTCATTTTTGCGCGCGCCAGCTGCCCAGGGAAATATTTTTTGCTGTTTTGCGGCGAAGTTGCGGCCGTGCAGTCTTCGCTGGATGCGGGCATTGCCTCGGCGCAAGGTCATGTGGTGGACCACTGCTTGATCGCCCGCCTGCATCCCCAGGTAGTGCGCGCCATCAACCTCACCGCCGAACCGCAGGCTTGCGGGGCGCTGGGCGTGATGGA
>WQRM01000196.1 GCA_009786735.1 Oscillospiraceae bacterium
AAACCCGCCGCGCAAGCCGCCGTGCCGGACAAAAGCTCGGTGGCAACCTCGACACCATCGCCATTGAAGCCATCGGTGCAGACGACGAAACCACCCGCACCACGGCGTTGCTGTGTGCATGGCTGTGCCGCGAGCACAACCTTGATCCCGCGCTTGACCTGTGGCAGCACGCAGACTTCTCGCCGCGTGCGGGCTGCCCGGTGTATATCCGTCCGCAGTGGGCAGCCTTCGCCCAGCAGGTGAAGGACGATTACTTCTGCGCTGGCGAGCTGGCAGCACAAAAGCCCGCACCACGTGTGCGAGCCTGCATTGGCAGCGCGAATCGCCGCAGGGTTTGCCGAGCGATTCATCGGGCGAGGGGATAGCTATGTATTCTCAATCTGCCAGTCAATCGGCGTGAGTCCATGCTGCGCCAAAAAGGCGTTGGCCTGCGAAAAATGCTTGCAGCCAAAGAATGCGCCGCGCGCGAGCGGGCTGGGGTGCGCCGCCTGCAGCACCAAGTGATGCGGGTTGGTGATGAGCTCGGCTTTGCGGCGAGCATCGTTGCCCCACAGCAGAAAAACGAGGGGCTTTTCGCTTGCGTTGAGCTGCTGCACCACGGCGGTGGTGAACTGCTCCCAGCCTTGGTTGGCGTGCGATTTACTCTGCCCGGCGCGCACGCTCAGCACGCTGTTGAGCAGCATCACACCCTGCTGCGCCCACTTGACCAAATGCCCATTGTTGGGGATGGTGCAGCCCACGTCGTCGGCGATTTCCTTGAATATGTTCTGCAGCGACGGCGGCGTGCGCGACGGCGGCTTCACCGAAAACGACAGCCCATGCGCCTCGCCTGCGTTGATGTAGGGGTCTTGCCCGAGGATGACCACTTTCGCGTCTGCCAGTGACGTGTAGCGCAGCGCGTTGAACAGGTCATGCATGTCAGGATAAATTGTCCGCGTGCGGTATTCCTGCTTGAGGAACTGCCGCAGCGCAAGATAATACGGCTTGGCCATTTCGGCGGCCAAAAAATCGTCCCAGTCGTTATTGAGTTGAATCATTTCACTTGCCTCATCTTTCCGTTTTCCACCATGAATGCCCGCTGCGCGATGTCCATCATGGGCTTGTCGTCCATGGAATCCGTGTAAAAATTTTCAATCACCGCATCGGGAAAACGCTGCCGAAACGCCTTGACTTTGTTCTCGCGAAAGCACACGAAGTCCAGGCGTTTTGTTTGTTCATTCACCACACTGCCGATGTAGTGCTGCACGCCCAACCGCCCGCAGATCTCCCGCAGGCTTTGCTCTGGTCCGGCGGACACAATCACATCGTCCGGCTGTTGCAGCTGGCGATAGAGCGGGCGAATGCGATGCTCGTGGGCATCCCAAAAGTCGCGCATGTCCGTGGCGATGTCGCCGCTGCCGGCTTGGTCGAGGAACAACGCAAGCAGGTCGCCCGCTTGCGCGGCAACGTGCTCGGCTTGCAGGCGACCGGTTTTATACTTGATGATGCCCACCGCAGCCCGCGGCAGATATCGGGCGAGCGCAGGCTTGCGCCGCAGGAAAAACCGCAGCATGTGCATGCCGCTTTCGCCGTCATAGATGGTGTCGTCAAAATCCCAAACGTTCATGAGGCTAAACTGCCACGCTTTCTTTCGTTTCGGCGGGCACACCGGCTTTGCCAATCCACATGTCTTCCCACTTTTGCCCCGCGATGGCTTCCATGCGCGCCTTGACTTCGCTGGGCGGTTCAACCGCGCCGTGTTCGTGCTTCACGGCAATCATCTCTTGCATGGCGGCATGGTCGTCTTTGGTCATGGTGAACTTGCGCAGCGCAAGAATTGCCCCGCCTATGAATAGCATGGGCAAAATGCCGCGCATTAACCGCATGCCCGCGTTGGTGCTGCCCAGCACAGGGCCCAAGTAATTCCGGGCGCGGGCGTTGAACATTGGCGGTGCAGGTTGACCGCCGGGTGTGCGTCCCTCCACGCCAAAAAATTCCAGCATCACGCCGATGACCAAGCCCAGCACACCGGCAGAACTCGTGCGCACCAGATTATCCACTGCGGTCACAGCGCCCTCGCGGCGGCGACCGGTGATCATCTCATCCACGTCGGTGATGTCCGGCTGAATGTTGTTGATTGCCCACTGCATGCCGGTCATGCCAAAGTTTGCAAACAGCTCTTGCAGCACCAGTAGCACCGTCCAGCCCGGGCGCAGCACGAGAATCAGCGCAAAGCTCAAGAACAACACCGGGGTGGTGAACCACACCATTTTTTTCTTGCCCACTTTTTTCGTCAGCAAATAATTTGGCACAAACGTGACCATTTCAGCAAGACCCGCCACCGTGCCCATGATGGCAACGAGTTCCCCGGCACCCATGGTTTCGCGCAGGAAGAAGCCGCGCGCCATGCCGCTGGAGAAAAATCCCCAGCCGAACATCCACAGATAGCGCATGATGAAAAACTGCCGAAACGAGCGATTGCGAAACACCTGGCGATATTCTTGCACCATAAAACGCAGGTCAAACTTCGGGCGTTGCATGCCCAGCGAGCTTGGCGTTTTCGTGAAGATTGGCGTGATGGTCATCAGCGGCACCGCAATGGCAACGCTGATGATCGCCAGCAGCCGAAAGGTTTCCCGCGGGACATTAGCGATAGGGGTTAGGCCAATCACGGCCGTTGACAGTATGCTCATCAGTGGCATCGGCACGGCGTTCATCAACAACGCAACCGAGTTGAACTGCGCACGCTGAAAATAGTTGGGCGCGAGCTCGGGCAGCATGGCGATGTGGGGCACGTTCATGAAACTGCTCACCGCCGCCATGGCCATGCTCACGCCAATGAAATACACGGCGATGTTGCGCTGGTTGCCTGCGTCAGACAGCCCGAATGAATACCACTGCATGAAATACAGCATCGCCCAGGGCAAAATGCCCAGCAAAAGATAGATTCGATGACGTCCCCAGCGGGTGCGCGTGCGGTC
>WQRM01000197.1 GCA_009786735.1 Oscillospiraceae bacterium
CTGCGCGGTGCGCGCCTGCCAAATGCTGAACCCGCCAATGCGCACCTTGCCATCCGCGCCATAAAACAGCGTGGTCGGCGAGATGCCGCGGTGCAAAATCCCTTGTTGGTGCAAGCTGCCCAGCGTAGACAGCACCGGCATCAGCAGCGTGCGTGCGCGCTCCCAGGTGATGTTGCCCTGCTTGCCGCGCAGCAAAAACTCGCGAAACGTCACACACTCGGCGTGGTCATACACGGCATAAATCGTGCCGTTTTCTTCAAACACATCCGTCACCGCAAGCAGCGCCGAAAGCCCGCGCAACCGTTGCAGCTTTTGCCAAAGCTCACTGAAGTTTTGCGCGCATTCTTGCCAAATGGTTTCGCCGCCCTGCATCACCATCGGCACCAAGCCGGTGTCGCGCATGGCAATCGCCGCCGGGAAGAACTCACGCACATAGACTGGCTTTTGATACTGCGCGTCAAACGCTAGGTAGGTGATGCCGTCGCCATTTTGCTCCGTGGCGCGACCGATGCCAAAGCGCCCTTGCGCAAGCAATGTGCGCAAAGGCAGCAAGGGTGCCGGTTGTTCAGTTTGCGCGGGCGTTGCACAATGTGCGCATGCGGCTGATTCATCCAGCGGATGCATGCAGGCACAGCAGCGCTGCGCAATGTCGTTGATGAACAATGGCTCAACCTCCGTTTTTTAGATACTAGAATCTACTATCTAAAATCTAACGTCTAGCATCTATTATACCACGCCTGCGTGCGCTTGTCAAGTTACATATACGCCACGGACAGCGCAAACAATGACTGCGCGCTGAAGTAAGGAATCAAGCACACAAAGTGCAGCACCGGCATGGACTCCCCACGCTTTTCGCGGATTTTTTTGTTCAAGAACAGCACACTGTCCGAAATGGCGAACAACACGCCCGGCAGAATCATCAGCCTGCCAAGCGGACCGCCCAGCAGCGCCACGTTAATGGTGAACATCATCATCGCGCCAAGGATGAGCGAGTACAGCAAAAACGGCACCAACATTTTGCCCAAGTCAAACACACGGTGCATGATGAGAATGAGAATCGGCAGCACCGCAAGCAGCGGCAGCAACCACAAGTTCAGCGGTGCAAAGGCCGCCAACACCACGATGTACGCCACATGCCCGAGGAAAAACGGGATTCCGCCGCTGACGAGCACCGTGTTTTTGCGCTTTTCGGGCACAAAGGGGTCAAGCCCCAGCAGCAGATCACCCAGCCAGCCCAGCCCAAGCCCGATCAACATGATCGTGACGGCAGAGTTGATGGGGCTGGTGCGCTGCGCAGCGGACAAAAAGCCCGCAACCAGAAACAGCGTGGCGGCAATCATCTTGCAGATGAGACGGACGGTTTTGTGCGGCGTGCTGCTGAGTGCCGCGGTGGGGATGGCCATGATGGCACAGCCAAGCGCGAGAAAGTAAGGCATGGGGTTCTCCTTTATGTTTGTGATATTAAGTGCCTCAAAGGCACACTTATTGGTTCTTGCGCGCGTCGCGCTTCCATTGGCGGTAGCGTGTTCGCGAATATGGCTCATGTTGATTGGGCGCGTGCTCGGCTAGTGCGAGCTTGACGGCATCATGAATCTCCTTGCCGAAAAATTCCAGCGTATATCGTCTGCCATTGCGCAGATACAGCACATAGCGAAACGAGTAGCCCTCGCCCACCGGCGTGTAAGGCGCAACCCCAGTGATAGGCGGTCTGAATCTGCTAAAATGAAGCCACGCCACCTCGTGCCAAGGCATGTTTTCTTGCGCAAGATGAGCCATGCTGCGCAGCTTGATGGTTTCGTTGCGGAACATGTGCGTCCTCCTACAGCGTAAACTGCTCCGGCGCATACTCCGGCAGCAGCGGCGCGCGCTCGGGGCGGCGCTTGATGGGGTCGTACTCGTACTTCTTGCACAGCGAGTCGGGCAGCATCACGCCGCGGTGCGGGCAAAGGATGCTGCCGAAGTCCGGCGCGGGCTTGCCATGCAGGCACAGCCCACAGCTGGGCTGATAGTTCTTGGCGTGATAAAGCTTCTTGGTTTTTTTGTGGCTCATGAGATGTCATCCTCTCTTCTTTTTCGCCGCATGATTGCATCGGTAGTCAGCGCTGCTTGCGCGGGGTCATCGCAGTCCAAGCGAAACACGTTGCCGCGAAATGAAAATTCCAGCGCATGCACATCCGCTAGACCACCATACTGACTGGCTGTGACTTTTTTGCTGCAAGAACTCACGCGGGTGAGTTCTCGCAACGGCAACACGATGAACGGCGCAAACATCACAGGCGGCTCATGCGCCTGTCTAGCACGAAACGTCACATAATTGTCGCTGAGCATCACGCGCTTATCCAGCAATGTCTCGCCGTTTTTTTCAAATTCCGCCTCAAAGCGTTCGATTTCCATGTCGCTCACGCCGAGTTCACGCATCAGCGCAACCATTTTTCGGTTGTAATGCAAATTGTACACAACGAAAAAAAGCAACACCGCCGGAAAAAACACTGCCCAACCAATAGGAATCCACAGAACACTCGCAATGAGTATCAACGCGATCAGCAGAACAGTCAGAGCACCAAGAACACCCAGAAACACGTTCGTGTTTCTGCTGCGTGTGCGGTAAATACCACGTCGGTTCATGAGACTCTCCTATGTGTTTTATACTATATTATCATATTTTTCGCCGCAGGTCAAGCTCTAGTATCACAAACACACAAAAAATCAGCAACGCAATGCCCGCCGGCGCCGAAACCGCCCACATCCGCACCGGAGCAGGCGCACCGATTGCCGCAACACTCACCGCCATATGCACGGGAATCACTCGCACCAACAACGCACACAAGCCCGCCGCCAAGCCGCTGTGCGCCAGCCGCGCCAGCCAGAACTTCCACAACGGCAACCCGGTGGACTTTAAATCCCCCA
>WQRM01000198.1 GCA_009786735.1 Oscillospiraceae bacterium
CATGAACAAATAAAGTCTTTTGTGTGAATAGTTTGTGAACGTTGCAAGCCACCCGCCTCGCTTGCGCCCGCGCGCAACTTTCCCTTGCAATTTCCCCAAAAATGCGCTATACTATAACTGTATAGTTGCTTCTTGCTTTTTGTGCACCAACAGATGTTGCCAAAGCCCCCCTCTTTAGAGGGGGGAGGCGACGTCGCAGGCGTCGCGGGGGGTGCCATTGCCATCGCAACTGCTGCAATCCTAGCTTGAAGGGAGCCCCCATGAAACGATTCATCACCATCGCAACCGCTGCCGCGCTGCTGCTTGCCCTGTTCGCGCTGCCTGCCTGTGGCGGCAACGGATACAACAACGAGCCCATCGGCAATCCGCCGCCGCACCCGTGGGTGTTTGTGCACGGTCTCAACGGCTTTGGCGAAGACAGCGGCATGCCCGCGGTCTACTGGGGCGGCACAGCAGGCGACTTGCTCGCCGAACTGCGCACCGAGGGCTTCACCATCCATGCGCCAACCGTGAGCCCCTCTGGCAGCGCGCGCGACCGTGCAGCCGAACTCTTCGCCCAGCTCACCGGCTCGCAGGTGGACTACGGCCACGCGCACGCCTATCGCCACGAAATGGACCGCTTTGGCACGGTATATTACCCGCCCATGATTCCCGGCTGGGGCACGCCCGACCACAACGGTCACCTGCGCAAAGTCAACCTCGTCGGTCACAGCTTTGGCGGCAACACAATCCGCGCGCTGGCGGGCTTGCTGCTGCATGGCTGCGCCGACGAACGCGCACACGCCGCTGCCACCGGCGAGGAAATCTCCCCGCTGTTTGTGGGCGGCAAAGCAGATTGGGTGCACAGCATCACCACGGTGGCTACGCCGCACAATGGCGTGAGCCTGCTGGTGATGCTCGACGTCAACCCCCTGCTATCCGCCGTGGCCGAGGCGCTGCCGCAATCGCAAATTGACCAAGCCATGCGCGCACTGGGTATCTACATCCCCGGCGTGACGAGCTTTGTGGATTTCCTCAACGCATCACAAGGCGCAAACAACGCCTTCGCCGACCTCACCCTGCCCGGCGCGGAGGCACTCAACGCCATCACCCCGCCTGCGCCGAACACCTTCTACTTCTCCTTTGCTGTCGATGGCACCGACAACGGTCGTCCCATTGCCGCCGAGATGGCCGCGCCCTCGCGTTTGCTGGGCATGCAAATCGGCAACTTCACCTATCCCGCAGGCGGCATCACTGCCGCTTGGCGCGCCAACGACGGCTTGGTCAACACCATTTCGGCAACGCGTCCGTTTAATCAGCCGCACGTGAATGTGCCGACACACATGGCGCTCACGCAAGTGCTCCCCGGGCAGTGGTATGTGATGCCCACCGTGCGTGGCGACCACGGCTCGGTCATCGGGCTTGGTCGCACAATGGACGACATTCTGCCGATGTATCTTGAGCACCTGCGCATGGTGGATGAGTTGGTGGCACGATGAAACGGGTGCTGCTTGCTGCTTTGGCGCTTTGCCTGCTGCTGTTTGCATGCGGGCAGTCACTGCATGCAGAAATCACCACCACACAGCCTGCCACCACCGAGCCCGATGTGCCCGAAGTTGAGCACACCATCACCCAGCGCATCCATCCCGACATGCCGGAGTTTACGTTCACGCTGTTTGGCGAATCAGTCGCTTGGGGACTCTTTGAAGTGGACGCCATCGAAATCATCGGCGAGGGGTTTGCGCAATCTATCGAAAAACGCACCTCAACGCTTTGGCATAACGATGTCGGATTTTCGCTTACGGACTTTAATGGCGATGGCTACTTAGATTTGCAACTGCATTTGTTCCGTGGTCATGCGATGCGCGACGAACCATCTTCGCTGTTTTGGTTCTGGGACAGTGACACCCAGCAATTCGTCGAAAACGAGCAACTGCAAGAACTTAGCAAAAACGAACGCGTTTCTGTTGCTGACGATGGACGTGTGGTGGGCTATTTCTCCGCAGGCGGCAACATTGGTCGCGCTAGAACCGTCTATACATACGAGAACGGCGAATTTGTACAAATAGAGCGCTGGTCAACTGCCAACCAATTCGACGGCACATGGAAAACCCGGTTCTACGAACGCATCAACGGCGAAATGGTGCTCGTGCGCACCGAAGTGGAAACGATTGAATAAACTAAAACTTCGGACGACCACAGGTCGTCCCTACGAGCTTTCGGCCAAAGGCCGCCAAACCCTCCGCACAACGCAAGTTTTGCTCGCATTCGGGTAGGGGCGACCTGTGGTCGCCCGAACTTTTACCGCGTCAACAAGGAGCAACCATGACCGACTTCACCCAACTCACCCTCGCCGTGCCCGCACAGCACATCGACACCACCGCCGACATCGCCCACATGGTCGTCTCGCATGGCATCCACGTGGAGGATTTCCGCGACATGGAGGCCGACGTGCAGGCCATCACCGGCATGCAAATGATTGACGAAACCCTGCTGGCGCAAGATCGCTCGCAGGGCTTTGTGCATGTGTATCTGCCTGCACACGTCAACCCTGCCGAGGCCGCCGCCTGGCTAAGCGAACGCTGCAACGCCGCGGGCATCCCGCACAGCATCACCACGCAGGCGCGCAACAGCGAAGACTGGGCGCACAGCTGGAAAGCCTACTTCCATCCCCTGCCCGTGGGCGAGCGTTTGCTCATTCAGCCCACTTGGCAGCCCGCCGAAAACCCACAAGGGCGCGCCGTGCTGTTACTCGACCCCGGCGTAGCCTTTGGCTCGGGCAGCCACGCCACCACGCGGCTGTGCCTGCAAGCCCTTGAAGAACACGTCCGCCACGGCTGCACGGTGTTGGACATCGGCTGTGGCTCGGGGATACTTTCGATTGCCGCCGCGCTGCTGGGTGCGCAGTCCGCCATTGGGGTGGACAT
>WQRM01000199.1 GCA_009786735.1 Oscillospiraceae bacterium
GGGGGGGGGTATAATCTTTGTATACTATTTACAAAGGAGATTGTTTTGCATGAAGAAGTGCTTATCGTTCGCGTTGGCGGCAGTGATGGTGTTTGCGCTGGGCGCAGGCTTGGTCGGGTGTGGTGGTGATGGCGGCGGCATCACAGGCATTGTTGCTGTGGGTCATGTGGTGACTTTCGGCGGATACGAATGGCGCGTGCTGGATGTGCAAGGCAGCAGTGCATTGCTGATTACCGAGCACATTATTGAACTACGGCCATTCCATGAAGTGGACGACCGGGACAGTTTTGACGGCATCACGTGGGAGCACAGCGACATTCGTGCGTGGCTCAACGGGCCGTTTCTCAACCGCTTTAGTCGTGCTGACCGCAACCGCATTGTGCAAACCATGGTGCGCAATGACGATAATCCGTGGTTCGGCACAGCAGGCGGCAACAACACGCAAGACCATGTTTTTCTGCTGAGCTTGGAAGAAGTGGTGCAGTATTTTGGTGACAGCGGTGAGCTTGGGCGTGGCAGAGATGGCCGCTGGGATTTCAATGACCGCTACGACAACGCTCGTGTGGCACGCATAAACGACTGGGGCGTGTTGGAGCGCTTTGTGTCTGAGTTCGGGCAACGACATGGCGTTACTAGCGTTGACGACTTCGGCGTCGACAAACTTTCATTCGTTACTTGGTGGTGGCTGCTGCGGTCGCCCGGCCTCTTTGCCAATTTTGCCGCTCTCGTCATCTATGACGGCATTGTCAATGTCGAAGGCAACCTTGTCAACACTGATGCCGCTGGTGTCCGCCCCGCAATGTGGGTGAACCTGTAAAAAAACACTTGACAAGCCCCGCCAACTGTGCTATACTATACGCATTAGGGGTATAGCTCAGTTGGTAGAGCAGCGGTCTCCAAAACCGCGTGCCGAGGGTTCAAATCCTTCTGCCCCTGCCACGTTACAAGCTACATTTCAAGGTTAGTTCCTTGATAGATGTGGCTTGTTTTGTTATACTTGATCTTGGTGATAGATATGAATCCACGGCTCCAACCCAATAACAAGCTCCAGCGGCAATGCACACGCGTTGCCGTTTATTGTCGTGTCAGCAAAGACCTCCATGCCCAGCTGGCAAGCTTAATGCAACAAAAAACGTTCACGCTGGATACAAAACAGGTGGGAGATTGGATTTTTGCGCAGCGCAAACTTGAAGCTTGACAAGCGCCGCAAATTCGGTTATAATAAAACCTTACAACAGCACAACTTCATCACACAGGAGAACACCACATGAAAATCGCAGTTGCAGGCGCTGGCGCCATGGGTGGTCGGTTTGGCTATGCGCTCCACCAGGCTGGCTATGACATCACCTTCATCGACCGCTGGGAGAGCCATGTGCGCACCATCCGCGCGCAGGGCTTTCGCATCCACATCAACGGCGAGGACGTTGTGGCGCACATCCCCATTTTTTATCCCGAGGAACTCGTGCAAAGCGGCGCGACCTTTGACGTGGTGATTTTGCTCACAAAGTCCAGCCAACTGGACAGTATGCTGCGCGCCATTGCGCCCATCGTCACCCGCCAGGATACATATTCGCTGTGCCTGCTCAACGGCATTGGGCACGAAAAAGTGATTGAACAGCACATCCCTCGCAGCAACATTTTGCTGGGGAATATCCTGTGGACGGCCGCGTTGGTCGGCGCGGGACATATCAAGCTCGAAAACAGCGGCGCGGTGGACCTGTGCGAGCTGCACCCCAACGGCAAAGCCACCGCGCAAAAGATGGTCGAAATTCTGGAGCACGCGGGGCTGAACGCCACGTACTCGACCGATGTGTACTACACCATCTACCGCAAGGCCTTGCTCAATTGCATCATGAACACGCTGTGCACAATTTTAGAGTGCAACATGCACACCACCGGCACGTCCGAGCACCTGCGCCCGATTATGATGGGTATCATTGGTGAGTTTGCTGCTGTGGCCGCGGCCGAGGGCGTGCGCTTTGACAGCAAACAGGCCATTGAGGGCATGGAACTGAGCAGCCGACTGGACGGCATTGGCGTGCATTTTCCGTCCACTTATCAAGACCTGATCGTGCACAATAGGCTCACAGAAATTGACTGCCTGAACGGCTACATCATGGAACGCGGGCACCACCACGGCATCGCCACACCATGTTGCAGCATGATTACGCAACTCATCCGCTGCAAAGAGGACATTTTGAACGCGAAATAGGAGGACAAGCACATGCCAATCAACTTTGGTTTAGCGCGCAATGTGGGAGAAACAATTTTCGTTTTGGTGCTGTACATCATTTTGGGCTTCTTCATGCGCAAGCGTGGCGTGATTGACGACCGCGTGAACACGGGGCTGACGAAACTCTTCATGCTCACGTCGCTGCCCGCCACCATTTTGAACGCCATGTTCAACCAGCCATACGACAGCGATCGCCTGCGCGACATCTTGATTGTGTTTTTCGGCATCATTGTGATTTACCTCATCTTTGCCTTTGTGGGGCTGGGGCTTGGCAAGCTGTTCAAGCTCCCGCGTAACCGCTATGGCACGTATGCGATGACGCTATCGTTCGGCAACGTGGGCATCATGGGCTTCCCGGTTGTGGGCGCGTTGTGGGGCGGTCCTGGTGCGTTTTATGCATCCATCGTGTCCGTGGCATACTTTGTGATGCTGCCCACGATTGGCACTTGGCTCACGGTGAAAAGCGCCGCAGACGAGAACGGCGAACCCGTGAAATATCGCCTGAAAATGAACTTGGGGCTCGCGGCATCCATCGTGGGGCTGCTGTTTTACTTCACGCAGAACTTCCTGCCTGTGTGGCTGATTCAGTTTATCCGCCCGGCGGTGGTTGACGGCGTGGGCGGCGGACCGCTGGGTCGCTTTATCGGCGGCGTGGCGGCAACCATGACCCCC
>WQRM01000200.1 GCA_009786735.1 Oscillospiraceae bacterium
GCGCAGCTTGTTTTCGCCGCGCAGCATGTCTGCACCGGCTTTGTCGCCCGCGAGCAGGCACACGGCCTCTTTGGCGTCGGCGATGTTAATGGCCCAGCTGCTCTCCAGCACGATGGTTGCGCCGTTTTCCATGACGATGAAGCCAAAGGCGCTGTCTTCGGTGGTGAAGATGGAGGGATCCCAGTCGCCCCAGGCGTTGGCGGTGCGGGTTTGGTCGGCGAGTTTGCGGTATTTTGTGCCGACGACCATTTTGGGTTTGTAGTTGTTCATCATCCACAGGGTGAGGTCAAGGGCGTGGGTGCCGATGTCGATGAGCGGACCGCCGCCTTGTTTTTCTTCATCCAAAAACACGCCCCAAGTGGGCACGGCACGGCGGCGCAGCGCCACGGCACGGGCGTAGTAGATGTCGCCGAGCTCGCCGTTTTCGACAACTTCTTTCAGATACAGGCTGTCGGGACGCCAGCGTTGTTGATAGCCGATGGTGAGCTTCATGCCGGTGCTCAGGCTGGTGTCGAGCATAGCCTTGGCTTCTTTGTATGTTTTGGCCATGGGTTTTTCGCACATGACGTGCTTGCCGGCTTCCATGGCAGCGATGGAGATTTCGGCGTGGTTCCAGTTGGGGGTGAGGACATAAACCGCAACGATGTCGGGGTTTTTGAGCAGTTCTTTGTAGTCGGTGCAGAAAGTGGCGTCAATCGTGCCGAAGGCGTCGCAGGCTTTTTCGGCCTTTTCTTCCACGATGTCGCAAAAGGCGACCATTTCTACTTCGTCGATTTGCGAAAGAAAGCGCATGTGTTTGCCGTGGGCGATGCCGCCGCAGCCGATGATGCCAACTTTGACTTTGTTTGCCATGGTGATTGTTCCTCCGATAGTTTAAATTTTGTTCTTTTCTATTATAACGAATGCGCGCGAGAAATGCAAGGCTTTTTTTGTGGAAAGCTTGTGAATTTTTTTGCAGCGCGGCGCGACCATTGACTTCGCCCGCAAAATGTGTTATACTGGTGCTATCAAGCTTGTGAGGTGATGGTATGAAGGAAGTGTTGCGGCGCTACTTATCCGTGGTTTTGGTGATTGCGGTGAGTGTTGTGCTGCTGGCAGGCGTGACGCATGCGCACGCAAATCGTCATCGCGAAGCCTTGGATGACAGAATCCAACGGCTCATTATGATGTTGGAAGGACATGCTCATCATGCCGATACCGAGATTCACGCCAGCATTTATGCGCATCCCGTTCACATTTTTCTCATGAACAATCACCAAAGCGGCATCCTTCTTCACACAAGGCTTTATCAGGCGCTGCCCCTGCTTGAAGTGCACGGCGAGCAGCCGCAGCACTACAATCTGATTGCGACGTACAGCAATACCAACTTGCGCATTCCGGCGCAAGAGCAAACCATTGAAGAAGTTGCTGAAATGCATATGAATTGCGTTTGTAGGATTTTGGCTCCTATGCGCGTTCGCGCAAGCAATGGTATCACTTACTTTTGGCACTGCTTTTTCATCGGCGATGAACGTTTTTATATCGTTGGTGTTGCGCAGGCATTTCCGCTGCGCGCTGCGCTGCGCCAGCTCGCGCCGGTTTATGCCATGGCGGCACTGCTGTTTGCGGCGCTGATTATAGTTAAGAAAAAACACACGACAATCACTCACGAGGAGAATCCCGATGCCTAACACCCCCAAGCACCGCATTCGCAACTTCAGCATCATCGCGCACATCGACCATGGGAAGTCCACCCTGGCGGACCGCCTGCTGGAGGCCACCCAAACCGTTGCCACGCGCGACATGAGCGCGCAAATCCTGGACAACATGGACCTTGAGCGCGAACGCGGCATCACCATCAAGGCGCACGCCGTGACGCTGTATTATGCTGCGCAGGATGGCGAAACCTACGAACTCAATCTCATCGACACCCCCGGCCATGTGGACTTCAACTACGAGGTCTCGCGGTCGCTTGCGGCGTGCGAGGGGGCGCTGCTGATTGTGGACGCAAGCCAAGGCATTGAGGCGCAGACTTTGGCGAACACCTACCTTGCGCTTGACCATGACTTGGAGCTTGTGCCGGTAATCAATAAAATCGACCTGCCGGCTGCTGAACCCGACCGCGTGGCGGCACAGGTGGAGGATGTGATCGGTCTGGACTGCAGCAATGCGCCGCGCGTGAGCGCCAAAACAGGGCTGAACATTGAGCATGTGTTGGAGAGCGTTGTGCAGACGATTCCACCGCCGCAGGGCGAAGATGATGCACCGCTGCGTGCGCTGATTTTTGACAGCATGTATGACCAATACCGTGGCGTGATTGTGTATGTGCGGGTGAAAGAGGGCACGCTGCGCGCGGGCGAAATGATGAAGCTGATGAACTCCGGCGCGGAATACACCGTGGTGGAAGTGGGGCGCATGCGCGCGACCAAAATGGAGCCCTGCGATGTGCTTAGCGCGGGCGAAGTGGGCTACATCACCGCGTCGATTAAGACGGTGAAAGATGCCAACGTGGGCGACACCATCACCAAGCCCGAAAACCCTGCCGCCGAGCCGCTGCCCGGCTATCGCAAGGCGCAGCCGATGGTCTATTGCGGGGTGTATCCTGCGGATGGCGCGGAGTATGAGACGCTGCGCGAGTCTCTGGAAAAACTGCAGCTCAACGATGCGGCGCTGCACTATGAGCCCGAAACGTCCAGCGCGCTGGGCTTTGGTTTCCGCTGTGGATTTTTGGGTCTGCTGCACTTGGAGATTGTGCAAGAGCGGCTGGAGCGGGAGTATAATCTGGACTTGGTGACGACGGTGCCGAGTGTGATTTATCACTTCAAGCTCACTGATGGCACGGAGCTGAAGATTGACAACCCCACGCACTACCCCGACCCGATGAAGATTGCCAGCAGCGAAGAGCCCTTCACCAGCGC
>WQRM01000201.1 GCA_009786735.1 Oscillospiraceae bacterium
CAGCGCGCCCATGCTCGCCCGCAGCGCCTTGGGGTGGTGCACATCGCATCCGCCGCTGACGACCAAGCCGTGGATGCCCAGCGCCTCGGCGGTGCGCGCGATTGCGCCGAGGTTGGCGGGGTCTTGCAGGTTTTCCAAGGCAACCAACTTCGTTGCGGGCGGATTTGCATCCGCCCCTACAGGCACGCGCCAGACGCCAAAAACACCCTGTGTATTCACGGTATCGCTCAACTTTTGCGCCACGCTTTCACTGATGCGCACGGCGTTGGGCAGGTCGTGCTGGTCTGTGCAAAGCAGCAGCTCGGGCGTGTAGCCATTGTCGAGGGCGTCCATGCATAGGCGATAGCCCTCCAGAAAGAACAGCCCGTGCTCGCGCCGTGCCCGCGCGCTGTCGCGCAGTTTGACCGCCAGCTTTATCTGTGGGTTTTGCGTTGAACTTATCATTTGTCCATCTCATTGTTTAAGTGTTTTTGTATCCAAGTGTCTATCCGCGACGCGCTTTCTTCAGGCGTTAGCTGCGAATTGTCCAGCAGTTCCATGGGCGGATTCGTCGTGGCGGCGTGCTCTTTGAGCCAGAGATTGAAGTGCAATGATGATGCCAGATGCGCTTTATCTTTGATTTTACGCCCTTTGCGCACGCGTCGTTCCATGGTTTTGTCGTCGCACACAATGGCGAGATAGTGAATTGTCGTGAACAGCGCTCGTTCAGGCAGCGGTTCGTGTTGTTGCGGTGTAGTACAGCCACACAGCACCACTGGGTTACCTGCTTGCGCGATGTTGGCGCACAAATTCATTTGCACGGTGCGATAGGCACGATAGTCATCGTCCGGCGTGTTGTACACGTTGTTCCAAATGATGTCGCTTTCCAGCACAATATAATCCGTTTTGCTGCGAAACAAAACCTCACAGTCGGTGGATTTACCAACGCAGCTGGCTCCACTGATGATAAATAACGGCAGACGTTTTGTGGGAGTCATATCGTTTCCTCGTTGAGCAGATGGTGATTACGTCGCTTGCGCATCAAAATATCCAAGCCAAACATCAGCGCACAGCCCACGGCGTACCACAGGATGTCCAGCCAGTCGAAGGTCACGCCAACCACGATGCGCAGCCATGTGATGTGCGCCAGCCCCAGCAGCTCCAGCAGGTTGATGGCCTGCGTGAGCTCCACCAAACAGGCGGACAAGAACACATAAAGCGGGAGCAAGCGCGGCTTATGGGGAAATACCACGCGGATGGCGCAGTGGATGGGGATCACCACCAGCACATCGCCCAAGTGCCCGCGCACGAACGGCTGCGTCACAAACAGCGCGATGTAGACAATGGCGGCGAACGAAATTAGCGCAACCGCGGCGTAGATGACACGAGTATGCGCAAAGGCAGACACATTGCGTATGTCTGCCTGGTTTTCTATTGCTTTTTTGCGCCTCACAGTGCCGCTTTTGCTGCGTCCACCAGTGTGGTGAAGGCGGCGGGGTCGGCAATGGCAATCTCGCTGAGCATTTTGCGGTTGAGGTCGATGTTGGCTTTTTTCAGCCCGTTGATGAACGTGCTGTAGTTCATGCCGTTGGCTTTTGCGGCCGCGCTGATGCGGGTGATCCACAGCCGGCGGAAGTCGCGCTTGCGTTGTTTGCGCCCGATGTATGCATACTGACCGCTTTTCATCACGGCTTGTTTAGCGGTTTTGAACAGGCGGCTTTTGGCACCATAGTAGCCTTTGGCCATCCGTAATACTTTTTTGCGGCGTTTGCGCGTTACAACCGCGCCTTTGACTCTTGCCATAATTTATGTCCTCCTATTTATACGGAATCAGCCGTTTGATATTTGCGGTGTTGGTTTTGTCGGTCACTTGGGTGCCACGCAGGTTGCGTTTTTTCTTGGCGTTTTTGCGGCCTTTGATGTCGTGCCCGGTGTTTGCGTGGGCGCGCATCACTTTGCCGCGCTTGGAAATCTTAAAGCGCTTTTTCGCGCCCGAGTGCGTTTTGATTTTCGGCATAATTATTCTCCTTGTGATTGTTTCTTTGGTTTTTCTTTTGGCGCCAAGAACATCAGCATTTGGCGACCCTCAAGCTTTGCGCCTTTTTCTACTGTGCAGCATTCGCAGCAGCATTCGGCGAAGTTGGTCATGTTGTCGCGCGCGAGGCTCGAGTGCGCCATTTCGCGCCCACGAAAACGAATCGACACCTTCACCTTGTGCCCTTGCTCCAAAAACTTGCAAGCATGCGCCACTTTGGTGTCAAAGTCGTGCTTATCAATGCCCACCGAAAGACGAATTTCCTTCATTTCGGCAACGCGTTGATTTTTGCGCGCTTCTTTTTCGCGGCGGCTTTGCTCAAACTTGAACTTGCCGTAGTCCATGATTTTCACCACAGGCGGTTTGGCCTGCGGGGCAATCTTCACCAAGTCAAGGTTTTGTTGCTCGGCCATGTGCAGCGCTTCGCGCGCGCTCATCAAGCCCAGCTGCTCGCCATGCTCGCCCACCACACGCACCTCGCGGTCGCGTATGGCATCGTTGATTTGCTGCGGCGCTTTGCGCGCGGGTTGGCCGGAATCTCTTGTGCTGATAGCATCCACCTCCGTCAGAATAGCAAAAGACGCGCACAGATTTCTGCACGCGTCAATACCCGAAAAAGTCGGCTTGGTATTGACCCGCAGCGAACGAAATCGTGTGGGTGGGGGCGAAAGCCCCACTTGCTTACCAAGGTAGTATACCACAAAGTTGCGGCATTGTCAAGTGTTTTGCGAAAAAATTTAATCGTTGCGCAAACCAGCCTTGCGGTCTTTGCTGCGCAGCACGCCTTTGATGATTTCGCCCACCACAATTTGCACCAGCGAAAGCCCGCCCATGATCAGCCAGTGCAAGCCGGTGACAACTTGCAGACC
>WQRM01000202.1 GCA_009786735.1 Oscillospiraceae bacterium
GTGTTGATGTAATACACACGTTGCTCTTTGGGGATTTCGCCGCCAAAGGTGAAGCGCTTGCCAATTTGTTGGAAGCTGCTGACCAAGCCTTTGCCCAGCCCGCCATACATGATGCTGGCTTCTGTGCCGCTGTCATAGATGAACTCGCCCGGTTCGGCGCACAGTTCGGTCACGCGGCCTTGGTCGGTGATGATCATGCATTGGCCGTCGGCCACAGCAACGATGCTGCCGTTGGTGATGACGTTGTCGCTGCCTTGGTTGCGGCCGCGTTCGGTGTTGCGGCGTTGCCCACGAATCATCAGCACGTCTACCGGCAAGGCATCAGCGTAGAAAAACTCGCGAAACATTTCGTCCCGCACGCCTGCGGCGCTGCTGCGCAGTGAACCCACCGCTTGTCTAATCAGTCCCATAAAAATCTCTCCTTCACGGTAATATATGATTGGCTATATTATAACACACTTTCCCCCGCCGCGTCAAGTGCTTTTCGCAGTGTGCGCGACAAACTCTCGTTTTTCACCAGCTTAATGGCAATGAACGGTCGCCCCGCGCCGGCGTTCACCGCCACGCGCCCGGGCATCACCTCGCTCATCGCGTGGATGTGCTGCATGTTCAGCTGCTCGATATACAGCGCGGCACGCTCGCCGCTGGTGCCCACTTCGTAGATGCCGCACTTCGCCGCCGCCGCACGCACCAGCGCGATGTCCACCAGCCCCAGCACGGGCGCGGGCGGTTCGCCAAAGCGATCGATGAGCTCATCCACCACGTCGTCGGCATCTTCCGGGCTGCGAATCTCCGCAATGCGGCGGTAGATCCCCAGCCGGTGGCGCAGTTCCACAATGTAACTTTCGGGAATGTGCGCGTCGATGGGCAGGTCGATCTTGGTATCTTTCATGCTGGACGTTGGCACAGTAACTGACTCGCCATCAAGCGCTTTTTCTTCTGCCACTGCTTCTGCCAGCATCTCCATGAACAGGTCATAGCCGATGGCCTCCATGTGACCACTTTGCTGTGCGCCCAGCAGACTGCCCGCGCCGCGCAGCTCAAGGTCGCGCATGGCGATTTGGAAGCCCGCACCGAACTCGGTGTATTCGCGGATGGCCTGCAGGCGGCTCTGCGCGATTTCCGTCAGCTCGCGACCGGGCTGAAACGTGAGATAGGCACTGGCGCGCCGCGTGCTTCGCCCTACCCTGCCCCGAATCTGGTGCAGCTGGGCAAGCCCCATGCGGTCGGCGTTTTCTATAATCAGTGTATTCACGTTGGGCACGTCTATGCCGGTTTCGATGATGGTGGTGCAAACGAGAATGTCAATCTCGCCTTCCAGCTGGCGGCGCCAAATGTCGCTGAGCTGCTCTTCGTCCATCTGCCCGTGTGCGATTTCCACGCGTGCGTCGGGCAGGTGCTCTTTGATTTGCGCGGCGCGGCGTTCGATGGTCTCCACGCGGTTGTGCAGATAATACACCTGCCCGCTGCGGCGCAGTTCGCGCTGCATGGCTTGGGCAAGCAAAGCCATGTCGTGCTCCATCACATAGGTTTGCACGGGCGTGCGGTCTTGCGGGGCTTGCTCGAGGATAGACATGTCGCGGATGTCGCTGAGCGCCATGTTGAGTGTGCGCGGAATCGGCGTGGCGGTCAGCGTGAGCACATCGACCGTTGGGTATCTTTCTTTGAGCTTTTCCTTTTGTGCCACGCCAAAGCGCTGCTCTTCGTCCACGATGATGAGCCCCAGGTCGCGGAACTCCAGCTGCTTGTTCAGCAGGCGATGCGTGCCCACAACGATGTCGATGCTGCCACGCTTGAGCCCGGCGACGATGCGCTTGCTGTCGTTGCTGCTCACGAAGCGGCTGAGCATCGCGCATTCAAGCGGAAAGCCCTCGAACCTGCGTTGGATGGTCTGCATGTGCTGGTACGCCAAAATCGTTGTCGGCACTAAGATGGCACACTGCTTGCCCTCGGCGGCACACTTGAAGGCGGCACGCAGGGCAACTTCGGTTTTGCCGAAGCCCACGTCGCCGCACAGCAGGCGATCCATCGGCACGGCGCGTTGCATATCCTGCTTGATTTCGTCGATGCAGCGCAGTTGGTCGGCGGTTTCATCAAAGGCAAAGCGGCGCTCAAAGTCGTTTTGCATGTCGATGTCCGCACCAAAGGCGTGGCCCTTCACGCGCATGCGCTCGGCGTAAAGCTGGGTCAGCTCGCGCGCGAGGTCTTTCACGGCGGCGCTTGCGCGGCTGGTGGATTTCTTCCATTCCGCACCGCCGAGGCGGTTGAGCTTCACCACGCCGTCTTGGCGCGGGCCAACGTAGCGCGTCACTTGGTCAAGCTGCGTGACCGGCAGATAGAGCATGTCGCCCTTGTTGTAGCGAATCTGGATGTAGTCTTTGTCCACCCCGCCTGCCGCCACGGTGTTGATGCCCTCAAACAAGCCAACGCCGTGTGTGCGGTGGACAACATAATCGCCCTCGCGCAGCTCACCGAGGCTGTTGAAGGCATTCTTCGCCTTCACTTTGGTGATTTTACGCGCAGTGCTTTGGCGGCGCTGGCTATAGGTAATCAGCAGCGCCTTTTCGTGCGGATACTCCGCCCCGGCAGACAGCGAACCCGCCATGCAGGTGATGATACCACGCGGCATGGTCGCAGGCGGCACCGGGCAATACAGCGCGCTGTGCCCCTCGGCTTGCAGGTCACCGGCGAGGGTTTTGGCAGCTTTGTCTGTGCCCGCAAACACCACGCAGGCGTAGTCGCTTTTCAGGTGTGCCACGTCCTCGGTGAGTTGGTCGAGCAAGCCGTTCCACGTGCCGGTTTGGCGCGCGGTGATGGTCACGAGATCCTTCACCGGCGTGTCAAAACTGCCGCGCGGCAGGTTATCCATGTAGATCACAC
>WQRM01000203.1 GCA_009786735.1 Oscillospiraceae bacterium
GGGGGGGGGGGGGGGCAGCAATGCTGCCCCCTACCAGAGTTCCGCCAATGGCGGATTGGAAGTGTGCTCAGTGCAACAGGAAAGCCCGCGCCATGGGCGCAATTCTGGTAGGGCGTGCCATTGGCGCGCCGTGGAAAATCTACTCCACCGTTGCCAAAATATCGCCCACGCTGATGACGGTGTATTCTTCTTTGTCCAAGGTCACGTTTGTGCCGGCGTATTGCTTGAAGATCACGCGGTCGCCAATGCTCACCGTCATGGGGTTTTCTTCCGTGCCGGGACCGACGGCCACAACCTCGGCCATTTGCGATTTTTCCTGCGCGTTGCCCGCCAGAATGATGCCACTGCGGGTGGTTTCTTCGGCGGCCACGGCTTGCAGCACCACGCGGTCGCTCAAGGGTTTGATGGTCATTGCTGTTCCTCCTATATTGCAAAATTAAGCAAAGAATTAGCACTCATTTAACTCGAGTGCTAATTCTATTATAACATGGATTTTTGGTAAAATCAAGGGCTTTTGTAAAATTTTAAGAATAGTTTACAGTTTCGCCATAGCCCCTGACGCGAAAGACCATGACAAATGCCACTTCTTCCACGAGGTCGTAGTGCGCGTTGATGAAGTCACGCAGGCCGTGGGCGTCGGCGTCGAACTCGCGCGGCTGAACGAGCAGCCATTCGGTGACGGCGGGCTGTCTGTCGCCATGCCAGTTTGGGAACATATACAAATGCGGGCGGCGATACAGGTGCACGGCGAGGAAAGTGGTGGCCGTGACGCTGCCGTCGGGCAGGTTGTGCAGGACTTCGTTGACTTGGGCGATGCGCTGCTCGTTGAGCTGCATGGTGCGCTCAAAATGCGCAAAGCGCGGCAGCAGCAAGGGCAGGGTAGTGAGCATGCTGGCGATGACGGCAAAGGTGAGCAGACGCTGGCGGGTGGCGCGCTTCATGCTGCGCAGCGCGAGCAGACCCATGACCATTGCCATGGCAAACGTGGCGTAGTGATACTGGAAGCCGATGCGGAACTGGAAGCCATAGTTCGACAGCAAATTGATGACCAAAAAGGGGATGAGCAGCACCCAATCTGCGCCTTTTTTGCGCAGCAGGGGAGCGAAGCCCAGCGGCAGCAACAGCCAAAGCATGAACACGAATTTCTCCGGCGAAAAGACCTGCGCAATCACGTAACCCATGTTGCTGAGGATGGTTTGCATGACATCCGCGAAGCCGGGGTCGATGCTGCCGGGCAGGAAGTAGTTCTCCAGACGACTGACCATCATGGTGCCGCCGAGGGACTCGATGATGGCGCGCGCGATGAAAAACCATGCCACGCTCGCGGCGATTATGCCCGCGCCGCTGATGATGCGGCGACGCTCGTTCTCAGGCGACCAACGATGCCCGATGAGCAGCCACAGCCCCAGCACACCGGCGTAGATGGCGGCGTCTTCCTTCACCATGAGCACGAGGAAGGTGAACAGCAACATGGGCAGCGCCTTTTGCTTGAGCATGAAGTAGATCGCCCACAGCACAAGCACGGTGAGGAACTTGTTCTCGTGGAAGTCGAACAACAGCCCGCTGGAAAAGGCGGGGTTGAAGATAAACAGCAAGCAGCTCATGATGATCAGCCGCGGCGACTTGCCAAACAGATACTGGGCAATGCCGCGCACGGCGAACACGCCTGCACCCACCGCTGCGGCTTGAATGACCAGCAGAGTTTCGATGCGCGGCACAAGCATGTATAGCGGCAACACGAGGTAGTAGATGGGCGACACGTGGATGGCGAAGTGGCTCAACAGTTGGTTGCGCTCCACGGTGGTGAGCATGCGGCCGGTTTGGCGCGCGAACTCAAACATCTGCGCGAAGATGCCCAAGTCAAAGGTCGTGGCGTTGAAGACCCGCAAGCGCAGGATGCTATAATACGCCATGACAACCGTGAAAAGCACGAAGAGCACAATCGCTGCCGCGTGGGTTGTCCACATGGGAATGCCGCTTGCGGCAAGGAAGGGGTTGCGCTGGGGCTTGAACACCCACAGCAACGCGATGAACACCGGCAGGCTGAATCCCAGCGCAAGAAAGATGTCGCTGGGCGCATTGACGGCCGCCAGCAAGCTAAAAAACGCCACCACGCCGCCCACAACCATGGACATGCCGCGCTGGTGCTGCTGCAACATGCCAAGCGCCAGCATGGCAGCGGCAATCGCCAGCGCCACGGCGGCGAACATCAGCCAGCTGAGTTCCTGCACCATGCGAAGGTCGAGAAAACCGTGTGGACTGACGAGCATCGCCGCGCAAGTTGCGCCAAACAGCGCCGCCGCCGCAATGGCAATCCACCCGCCCCGTTTGAGGGCAGGTGACATGAGCTTGATGAATTGTTGCATGGCTTACCTCTTTTTTGCGCTCGCCGCGCCACCTGCGGTGGGGCTTTGTCGCTTCGCTGTGTCCTATTCCAGTCGCATAAAAATCCCCTCGCGCGAAAACCACCCCTGTCCTGCGGGACATCCCCCTCTAAACCCACCCCACGAAACAGGTTTCGTGGGGACCCCGGCAGAGGGGGACTGGGGCTTGCTTTTTCGACTTACATAAAACATCCCCCGCGAAGCGGGATGAAGCGGCACGGGCGGCAGATTGCCGCCCCTACACGCGCCTCGCATTAAAAACCCCCTCGCGCGCAGCGCGGCTGAAGTTTTTTGCGCAATTTTTTTTCAAAAAAGTTGCAAAATTTCGCGCGCCGCGTTGCGCTAGGCGTTAAGCAGGGCGAATGTCTTCTTGTTGGCGGCGTGCAGTTGTTTATAGACGGCGAAGTATTTGTCGTACTGTGCGGTGTGTTGCGGGTTGGGTTGGTAGGTTTTGACGGCGGGGATGATTGCTTTGGCTTGTG
>WQRM01000204.1 GCA_009786735.1 Oscillospiraceae bacterium
CTAAACAATTAAATTTTTATTAAATTTAGGCTTGTATTTTCTCGCGCGTTGGTGTATAATGGAATTGGGCGAAAGCCCACGAAAAATGCTGAATGCGAGGAGAAATTATGTTTGTAAATGTATCGACGTTTGTCGTCGCGGTGGTGTTCGTCGCCATCAACGGCTTAACCATGCTGGCGTGGGCCGCCGCGCAGGGCTACAAAATGAAGCCGACGGCGTTCGCTTTCATCGTTGGCGCAGTGGGCAACTTGCTCACCGGTTCAATCACGCCCATTTCGGGGCAGTCGTCCATCCTCACGGTTTCGCACTTCATGAAGAACATCAACGAGCGCATCGGCGCGTTGCTGCTGGCCGTTGTGGTGATGATTCCGCTGGGGGTTTTCGGTGC
Source organism: Oscillospiraceae bacterium (assembly GCA_009786735.1). Classification (GTDB taxonomy): domain Bacteria; phylum Bacillota; class Clostridia; order Oscillospirales; family Acutalibacteraceae; genus WRMQ01. The sequence goes on from WQRM01000204.1 coordinate 389, forward strand.
GGTCACGTGGATTGCGGACTTCGCAGGGCCTGCGGTTGTGGGTGGCATGATGGCCGGCGTGGGTCTAATGATTGCGGGCATCAGCTTCAAAATGGTGAAGCAAGAGAAACGCACAGGCATCATCGCCTTCGTGAGCGCCCTTGCCACGCATGTAATCTTCCATGTGTTCTTCCCTGACAACGACTACGCGCTGGTGTATATCATCGGCGTTTCGGTCACACTGGCCACGCTGGATTTCGTGTTCCTGCAAAAGCGCCGCGTTGACCTGTTTGCCACCGCCCAACAAGACGGCTATACCGGCGACATGGCACAAAACGACAACCCAAAATTCTGGACAAAGGCCTACTGGCAAGACTTCAAAATCATGAAGCCCAAGTTCAGCGTCAAGGCAATCTACTTTGCGCTGGCGTTCATCAGCCTGAACATCGGCACGAACATCGCCTTCGGCAACGTCACCGCCGGCCTTGGCAACACGACGCAAAACATGGATCATCTCACCGTGATCAACAGCTTGGCCGACATCCCCAGCGTGATCTTCGGCGGCGCTCCCGTTGGCGCGATTATCTCCGCCACGGCAGCTGCTCCTTGGCCGGTGATTGCGGGTGTGGTGATGATGTTGCTGTGCGCGCTGCTGCTGCTGCTGGGTCTGATGACGAAAGCGGTGAAGTATATCCCCGTGCAAGCGATTGCGGGCTTCTTGTTCATCATCGGCTTTTTCTCCACGCTCACGCCGAACCTTGCGCGTTCGTTTGGAACCGGGAACACCGCTGCGGCTACCGTTGCCATGGCACTGACAGCGCTGACGAAGAACCCGTTCATCGGCTTGGTTGGCGGCGTGGCTGTGCGCTACATCGGCGCATATTTCGGCTTGGCGGCATAAGCAACAACTGAATGCACCACAGGCGGACAGACACATGTTCTGTTCGCCTTCATTTTTTGGGCTTGCAGAAACAGCCGATATGTGGTATAATTAAGAAGTACAAACATTGAAGGAGACCAAATTGACTTTTAAAGACCTCAGCCTAACCGATTCCCTGCTGCGCGCCGTACGCCGCGAGGGCTACGAAACCCCCTCCCCCATTCAACAGCAAACCATCCCGCTGATGCTCGCGGGTCGTGATATCCTCGGCTGCGCCCAAACCGGCACTGGCAAAACGGCAGCCTTTGCGCTGCCAACGCTGCAAACGCTGGGCAAGCAACCGTCCGGCGGCAAGCGAGTGCCGCGGGCGCTGGTGCTCACCCCAACGCGCGAACTCGCGCTGCAAATTGCCGAGAGCTTCCAGGCTTACGGCTGCTACACGAGACTGAAAACGGTGTGCATCTTCGGCGGCGTGCCACAAAACCCGCAGGTTGCCGCGCTGCGCGCAGGCGTTGACATCTTGGTGGCCACACCGGGACGGCTCAACGACTTAATCGGTCAAGGGCTGTGCGACTTGCGCACGATTTCCATCTTCACCCTTGACGAAGCGGACCGCATGCTGGACATGGGCTTCATCCACGATGTGAAAAAAGTGATTGCCAAGCTGCCCGCAAAGCGCCAAACGCTGCTGTTTTCCGCAACCATGCCCAAAGAAATCGAGGCACTTGCGGCAAGCATCCTCAAAAACCCGGCGAAGGTCACCGTCACGCCGGTGGCATCCACGGTGGACACGATTGAGCAGTCGGTTTATTTCGTGGACAAGCCGAACAAGATTCACCTGCTTGCGCTCCTGCTGGACGACGACAGCATTGTGTCGGCACTCACGTTTTCGCGCACCAAGCATGGCGCAGACCGCATTTGCAAAAAGCTGTGCCAAGCGGGCATTGCCGCACGCGCGATTCACGGTGATAAATCGCAAAACTCGCGCCAAAGTGCGCTGCGTGAGTTCAAGCAAGGGCAGATTCGCGTGCTGGTGGCAACCGACATCGCCGCGCGCGGCATCGACATTGACCAGCTGTCGCACGTCATCAACTACGACCTGCCCAACGAGCCGGAAACCTATGTGCACCGCATTGGGCGCACGGGTCGGGCTGGGTTGTCGGGCGAGGCGATTTCGCTGTGTGACTTTGACGAAAAAACATACCTAAAGAGCATCGAAAAGCTCATCAAAAAAGAAGTTGCCGTGGTGGACGATCATCCCTGGCCGATGCAGGTGTTCACGCCCGCGCCGCCCAAACCGCAGCGCCCACCAAGACGGCGAAGAGGAGCATAACATGGCGAAACAAGCGCTCATTGTTTGGGGCGGCTGGGATGGTCACGAGCCCGAGCTGGTGGCTCGCCGCTTTTGCAAAATGTTGCAGGCGGAAGGCTTTGCGGTGCAAATGCTGCAAGGCGCAGATGCCATCCCCAGCGACCCAAAACAGCTCGGCGAGTTTGATTTGTTCGTGCCCGTTTGCACCAGCAGCGAACTGCCCAGTGAAGCCTCCAAAGCGATTGTGCAAGCCGTGGGCGCGGGTCTTGGTGTGGCGGG
>WQRM01000205.1 GCA_009786735.1 Oscillospiraceae bacterium
CCACCTGTGTGGCAAACCGCCGCGACCCACGCAAAATCCGCTACGCCGCGCCGCAGCTGGCGAACATCCTCGACGTGACCTACGGCGTGATGATTTATCAAGAGCAAGTCATGCAGGTGTTCCGCGAGCTTGCGGGCTATTCGCTTGGGCGAGCCGATTCCGTGCGGCGCATCATGAGCAAGAAGAAGCACCGCGAAATGGAAGCCGAGCGCACCGTGTTCATCGAGGGCTGCGCGCGCCTGCATGGCATTGATGCCAAGACCGCCAACAAAATTTTCGACGACATGTCGTCGTTCGCCAGCTACGCCTTCAACAAAAGCCACGCGGCGGCATATTCCCTCATCGCCTACCAAATGGCATGGCTGAAGACTTACTATCCCGCGGCGTTTTTGGCCGCACAGCTCAGCAGCGTGCTCGACCACGCCGGCAAGGTCGCGGAGTACGCCGCCGAGTGCAACAAGCTGGGCTTTGCGCTGCTGCCGCCGCACGTGAACCACGCCCAGCTCAAGTTCACCACTGAGCCCGACGGCGTGCGCTTTGGCATGCTGGCAATCAAAAACTTGGGCGCGGGTTTCATCCGCCAAATCATCGCCGAGCGCGAGCGCAACGGGCACTTCGCCACGTTTTACGGCTTCGTCAAGCGCATGCAAGGGCGCGACTTCAACAAGCGTGCGGTGGAGGCACTCATCAAAGCCGGTGCGCTCGATGGCCTCGGCGCAAACCGCCGCGAGATGCTCATGGCGCTGCCGCTGTTTGCCGCCGAGGTAGACAACGAAGCCCGCCAGAACGTTGACGGTCAGCTGGGCTTCATGGACATGCTCGGCACGCAAGCCAAGCAGCAAGCCGAGCCCCGCCCCGCCCCGCAGGAGGAGCTCTCCCACGCCGACTTGCTCGCCAACGAGAAAGAGACCCTCGGCTTTTATCTCAGCGGTCACCCGTTGGGCAACTTTGCAGACACCGCCAAGCGGCTCGGCTGCGCCAAAACCGTTGACCTGCTCGACCCCGCCAACGAGGACGGCCAAGGCGCGCACCACGACAACGAAGCGGTCACGTTGCTGTGCACCATCGTGCAGGTGAAGAACAAAATCACCAAAAGCGGCGGCAACATGGCGTTCCTGCTGCTGGAGGACATGTTTGGGCAGATGGAAGCCATCGTCTTCCCCAAACAGCTTGAGCGATTCGCGAACCTCTGCCAAACCGGGCGCACCGTGCTCGCCGCCGGTCGCCTTAGCCTGCAGGAAAACAAAGAGGCGAAGCTCATCGTCAACACGCTAGAGGAGATGGATGAGCCAATGGGATTTGATGAAAACCATAATAAAGCGCAGCGAAGCGATAGAGCCTCACCGCAGGTGGCGCAGCGAAGCGATAGAGCCTCACCGCAGGTGGCACAGCGAAGCGATAGAGCCCCACCGCAGGTGGCACAGATTTTCCTGCGCCTGCCACCCAAAGATGACCCCCTGCACGCGCAGGTGTTGCAGCTGCTGGACGACCATCGCGGTGGCATGCATGTGCCGGTGACGCTGGTGTTCGCGCAAGCCGGCAAGAAGTATAAAGCCACGGTCGGCGCACACTGGGATGCCGCGCTGGAGGCGCAACTCACTCGCCTGCTGGGTGGGGAGAATATCGTCATCAAGTAATTGCATGGTAGGTGTTCGCCCCGACACGCGACACCCATAAAAATTCCACGCGCGCAGCGCGACTAGAGTTTTTTTGGTTCTTTTTTTGCAAAAAAAGAACAAGAAAGGATGACACCACATGATCTACTGCTTCTCTTCCACGGGCAACAGCCTGCACACCGCGCGCCGCATCGCCGAAGCGCTTGGCACGCAAGTTGCACCCATCACCCCAGAGCCCGCGACCTGCGCAGACGATATCGTCGGCTTGGTGTTTCCTGCGTTTTTTTGGGGAGCGCCCACGGTGGTTGAGGCGTTTGCGCGCACGCTGAACATCACCAACCCGCAGGCTTATGTGTTCGCCATTGTGGTCAGCGGCGGCAGTGCGCCCGGTGCGGCCAACTCGCTGCGGCGCTGGCACAAGCTTGCTTACTGCGCCGAGCTCAAGCATGTGAACAACTACATCCCCGGCTATGCCGTCAACAACGAACCCGACGTGCACGCCAACGCGCAGGCGCAGCTGGCGCAAATCATCGCCGACCTCAACGCCTGCAAGACCCAGCGTGCCGGTTTCTATACCCCGCTCAACCGGGTCATTCGCCGCGCCATGCCCGGTCCTGCCAGCGACGCAAAGTTCAGCATATCCGGCTGCACTGGCTGCGGCATCTGCGCCAGCGCCTGCCCGGTGAGCAACATCACCGTGGACACGCAGCCGCAGTTCGCGCATCGCTGTGAGCACTGCCTAGCCTGCATGCACGCCTGCCCCGCCGCCGCCATCAACTACGGAAAATCCGCCGGCAAGGCGCGCTATCTGCACCCGGACGTGCCGCTTGCGCAGCTGATTGCGTTTTATCGCCAGTGATACCAACCCATCCACCCGGGGTTCAAATAACACACATATTCTTATGCTTCGGGCGGCGCACCCACCGCCCCTACATGCCACGGCTTGATGAAAGTCGAAGAAAACCGTTTCCTGAGCGGCCCTCGCGCGGGCGCGGGGGCTGTCGCCGCGAACGAAACCTGCGCATCGCACCTGCTTGGCGCGGCGACTGGGGGNGCGGATTTCGCACCTGCTCACACCAACCTACAACCTGTAGGGACAGCGCCCCTGCGCTGTCCGGGGTTTTGATGGGGATTAAGGGTACGCGCTGGGGCGCGTACCCTACAAGCTTGTGCCCCCCCCCC
>WQRM01000206.1 GCA_009786735.1 Oscillospiraceae bacterium
AACGAAACCATGCTCATCTACGTCCCCATTGCAGACATGCTGGGGATTCGCCTGTTCAAAGAGGAACTGGAAGACATCGCCATCCGCGCGCTTGACCCACACGGCTGCGCGGAAATTGACGCTTGGCTTGCCGCCGACAAAGCGCAGCGCGAGATCTTCCTGCAAAGCATTCAAGACAACCTGCGCGAGCACCTCACCAGCCGCTTTGCGGAGTCCGGCATGCCCAACAGCGGCGTGCACGTGGAAGGCCGCGTGAAAAGCATGCACGGCATCTATCGCAAGCACTTCACCCAAGGGCGCGGCTTTGAAGAAATCTTCGACATCTATGCCGTGCGCGTGATTGTGGAAAGCGAAGAAGAGTGCTGGGCTGTGCTGGGCTGGGTGCACCAGATATACCGCGAAATTCCCAAGCGGCAAAAAAACTACATCAGCTCGCCGAAGCCAAACGGCTACCAATCGCTGCATCTGACGATGGTGGGCGAAGATAAAATCCCCTTTGAGGTGCAAATTCGCACCTGGGACATGCACGAAATCGCAGAGCGCGGCGTGGCCGGGCACTGGAAGTATAAACAAGGCATTGGCGCGCGCCAAACCGGCTTGGAAGAGCAGCTCGCGCGCATTCAAGAGCTCATTGATAGCTACCGCGACGCGGACAGCGTGGAAGACGTGGTTGCCGCGATCCGCAGCGACATTTCGCCGATGGAGAAGGTCTACCCTGTCACACCCAAGGGCGAAGCGAAGGAGCTCAAGCTGGGCTCAACGGTGCTGGACTTTGCGTATGCCGTGCACACCGGCGTGGGGCATCGCTTTGCCGGGGCGAAGGTCAACGGGCGCATTGCGGCGGCGACCTACCAAGTGCAAAGCGGCGACGTGGTGGAAATTCTCACCGCTGCCGACCGCGACCGTGGCCCCAGCCGCGACTGGCTGCAAGTGGTCGTCACCAGCCAAGCAAAGACGAAAATTCGCAATTGGTTCAAGAAAGAACGCCGCGAGGAGAATATCCTCACCGGGCAAAAGCTGGTGGACGGCGAGCACCGCCGCAACTTCACGCTGCTCGATGCCACCCAGTGGGAGGAAATCCTGCTGCGTGTGCTGGATCGCAAGCAGTTTGAAAAAGGCATCGCCACCGCGGCTCGGCTGCAGGATTTTTATGCCGCGCTGGGCTATGGCGGGCTGAACATGCAGAGCTTTTTGCCGCTGCTGCGCGAGGAATACCAGAAGATCGTGCGCGCACAGCAAGAAGTGAAGCTGAAGAAAATCACCAGCGACAAAGGCGTGGTGGTGCAAGGCATTGACAACTGCCAGGTGAAGTTCGCCCAGTGCTGCCACCCTGTGCCGCAGGATGACATCATCGGTTATATCACCCGCGGAAGCGTGCGTGATGCCCTGCTGCGCCCCGGCGGCGTGACGGTGCACCGCACCTGCTGCGTCAACGTGCCGCGAGACCTCCCCAGCAGCCCCGAGCCTGACCGCTGGTTGCAGGCCATGTGGGACACCAACACCGCAAGCAACAACTACCTGGGCAACATCACCGTGCACACCAACGGTCGCACCGGCTTGCTGGCAGACGTGACCGGCGTGTTCAAGCACATGCACGTGGATGTGAGCTCGCTGCAGCTGTTGCCCAACAACGATGGCAGCTCGAAAATTTGCATCGTGATTGCCGTGCACAGCCGCTCGCACCTAGACACGATATGCCAAAAGGTGTTTGCCGTGAAGGGCGTGACGCAGGTGGAATATTAGCCACCTGCGGTGGGGCTTGGTCGCTTCGCTGTGCTCTATTAAAGCTCCGTGAAAAAATCCACCGCGAAGCGGCTAAAGTTTTTTGCGCCACTTTTTTTCAAAAAAGTGGCAACCCCTTCGCGTTCGCGCGTAAGATATACAAAGGAGAGGGTGTTATGTTCAAACGCTTACGAGAAGACATACAGGCTGTGCGCGACCGCGACCCCGCTGCGCGCCATTCCATCGAAATTCTGCTGCTATACCCCGGCGTGCTCGCGGTGCGGCGTCATCGGCGTGCCAACTGGTTTTGGCGGCACAACATGCCGTTTGTCGCACGGGCGATCAGCCAGCGCGTGGTGCGCAAAACCGGGATTGAAATCCATCCCGGTGCAACGCTGGGACGGCGGCTGTTCATCGACCATGGCTGCGGCGTGGTTATTGGCGAAACCACCGAAATCGGCGACGATGTGACCATCTACCAAGGTGTCACGCTCGGCGGCACCGGCAAAGACACCGGCAAACGCCACCCCACCATCGGCAACCAGGTGCTCATCGGCGCGGGCGCGAAGGTGCTGGGGCCATTCAAGGTGGGCGATAACTCAAAAATTGCCGCCGGCGCCATTGTGATGCGCGAGGTGCCGCCCAACAGCACCGCAGCAGGCGGGCTTGCCCATGTGGTCAAGCAAGACGGCCACCGTGTGGATCACCACGACCACACCGACGTGCCCGACGTGGTTGCGCAGGAAATCTGCCAGCTGCGGCGACGCGTGGCGCTGTTGGAGAAGCTGCTGGAAAATGAGTAGCGGGATGTGGTCTCACTCTTTTGAAAAAACGTGGCGCAACTCACGCTGCGCTTTGATCAAACCCGCACAGGCGCGGTGATTCTGGGCGGGGTGCATCTTGTGTGAACAACAAAAAGAGGGTGATGCGTTTTTGCATCATCCTCTTTTTTTATGCACGGGATGTTAAGCCGCGAATTGGCTGTTGTAGATGTCGCTATACATGCCGCCGCTGTGCAGCAGTTCGTCGTGGCTGCCGGTTTCGATGATGTTGCCTTGATCCAT
>WQRM01000207.1 GCA_009786735.1 Oscillospiraceae bacterium
GTGGAGCATCATCCCCACATGGCTGGCCATACCCATGTATGCCGCCGGTGGGCTCACTTTCCCCATCATGGCCTATTTCGTCGTCGAGGGCTACAAGCACACCCGCTCGCTCGGCAAGTACATCGGCCGCTTGGCGCTCTTCGGGTTGATCGCACTGCCGTTTCATGCGCTAACCTTTGGCACATTGATGCTCAACATCCTGTTCACCATTGTGCTGAGCTTGTTCTGCCTGTGGCTATATGATAAGCTGGCAAAAGCCCGCTGGCTATTTTGGCTTCTGTTCATCGCCATCTGCATTTTCACGGTGTGGCCTGTGATGTTCGACTGGTTGATTATCGGTCCGATTGTGGTGATGATGACCTATGTCATCAAGAAAGAAAGCCGTCGCCGCACCCTGCCCGCTATCGTTGCTGGCTTATTCTTCTTTGTGTCCACCGCATTTGGCATACTGGGCGCGTGGACGCTGACCCAAATGCCCGAATATGTTGATGCTACAATGGCGATTGACATACCCGCCATCGACACCAGCGACCTCGTGCTCATGGCCGTGAGCAGCACATTTATCATCGGTTGTATTGCCGCGGCGTTGCTGCTGCGCAACTTCAACGGCGAGCGCGGCAAACGCATGAAGTGGGCGTTCTACGTCATCTACCCGGTGCATCTGGCTGTGATTGGTCTTGTGGCTTGGCTGGCACTTGGCACGGTTTCTCCACAAACAATCTGGGATAACACCCTTGCGTTACGCAACTTGCTCGGACTTGGCTAATTTGTTTCACAAAAGTGGTAAAAAGGAAAATCTCACATGGAAAAACACGAATTAATCCGCGAAGAACACGACATGCTCAAGTTTTGGGAGGACAACGACTGCTTTGCACAACTGCGCGCGCAAGCTGCAGGCAAGCCGCTGTTTCGCTTCCTTGATGGTCCAATCACCGCCAACAACCCCATGGGTGTGCATCACGCCCGTGGCCGCAGCCTCAAAGACATCTACGTGCGCTACAAGTTTCTGCGCGGACACGATTGTCGTGCCCAAAATGGCTTTGACGCGCAAGGTCTGTGGGTGGAAGTCGGCGTGGAAAAAGAGCTGGGCTTCGAAAGCAAGCGCGACATCGAAGCCTATGGGCTCGACAAGTTCACCAACAAGTGCAAAGAGCGCGTGGAGACTTACGCCGGTGTTATCACCGAGCAGAGCAAGCGCCTCGGCATGTGGATGGACTGGGGCAACGATTACTTCACCCACACCGACGAAAACATCGAAGGCATCTGGCATTTCCTGCGCAAGTGCCACGATAGCGGCTGGCTGCGGCAGGAGTACAAACCCATGCCGTGGTGCCCGCGTTGCGGCACAAGCCTCAGTGAGCACGAAATGACCGGCTCGTACCAAGTGATGACGCACGACAGTGTGTTTTTCCAGTTGCCGGTGCACGGGCGTGACTTCAACATGCTCGTGTGGACCACCACGCCCTGGACGCTCTCCTCCAACGTGGCGTTGGCAGTGAACCCCGAGATTGACTATGCCCTGGTGAAGCTGCATGCGCAGGACAAGCCCATCGTGCTCGCCAAGCAAGCCATCAAGCTGTTGGGCGACGACAAAGCCGACGTGCTCGACATGTTCAAGGGCAGCACGCTCGTTGGACTGACCTACGAAACCTGCTTTGAGGAACTGCCCAAGCTGCAGTTTGAGCATCGCATTGTGAGCTGGGAAGACGTGAGCGCCGAAGAAGGCACGGGCATTGTGCACATCGCGCCCGGCTGTGGTGCTGAGGACTTCCAGCTCGGCCTGCGCGAAAACCTGCCGCAAGTCATGCCCGTGGATGACCTCGGCATCTTTTTGGAGGGCTTTGGCTTTTACACCGGCAAGAACAGCGACACCGTTGCACCCGAAGTCTTCGCCGAGCTAGAAAAGCGAGGCAAGCTCTACAAAGTCCTGCCCTACGAACACAACTACCCCATCTGCTGGCGCTGCAAAACGCCGGTGATTTTCCGCCTTGTGCCGGCGTGGTACATCGCCACAGCCGAACTCAAGCCGCGCCTGCTGGCTGCGGTGAAGAAGGTCAAATGGGAGCCCGAATCCGCCGGCCGCCGCATGGAAGACTGGATCACCAACATGGGCGACTGGAACATCAGCCGCAAGCGCTACTATGGTCTGCCGCTGCCGTTTTATCCCTGCGATTGCGGGCATCTCACCGTCATCGGCAGCAAAGTCGAGCTGGGCACAGATGTAGAACTGCACCGCCCGTGGATTGACGATGTGACCGTCACCTGCGCCGAATGTGGCAAGCAAGTGCAGCGCATTAGCGACACCGGCGACGTGTGGCTGGACGCAGGCATCGTGCCCTACAGCACGCTCGGCTATTTCAACGACCGCGCCGCGTGGGAGAAGAACTTCCCCGCCGAATGGGTGAGCGAAATGAACGAGCAGGTGCGCCTGTGGTTCTACTCCATGCTGTTCATGTCCGTGGTGCTGGAGGATCGCCCGCCTTATGAGCGCGTGATGTGCTACGCCATGGTGGCGAAAGAGGACGGCAGCAAGTTCAGCAAAACCGGCACGATGATCAAGTTTGACGACGCCGCCGAAGAGATTGGCAGCGACAGCCTGCGTTATCTCTTTGCGGGCACGCCCAACGCCAACGACGTGCGCTTTGGCTTTGCCATGGGCGACGAAGCCCGCCGCAAGCTGCTGGGCTTCCGCAACATCTACACCTTTTTTGACACGTACTATCAGATTGACAAGCCCAACCTCATAGGCTCCCCTGCTTGCGGGGGAGCTGGCGCGCGAAGCG
>WQRM01000208.1 GCA_009786735.1 Oscillospiraceae bacterium
CCGCCAGCCAATCAGCCGCCCGCGATAGTTGCGCGCAGGCAACAACGTGGCAACGTATGGGTCGGTGCCGTCAACCTTCCAGCCGCCGATGCCCAAATTCAGCACATTGTCGAGCTGTTGCTCCCACCAGTCCACCGCAGCGCGGTGTGTGTAGTCAAGCAGCGAGCCGTAGGTACGGAAGGTGTAGTTGCCGTGGCTGCCCCACCAGCTGATCAAGCGACCGTCATTGAGGAAGAAGTTGGTTTCGGGCAGATCAAGCGGCCAGTTGTGCTCAGCGGCCCATTCATGGCGATCCATAAACTCCGGCGGATACAGCAACGTGCCGTCGGGGTTGCTCAACCGCACCGGCTCAAAGTGGTTGGGCGAGTTGGTGTTCACCAAGCCTGTGCCCCACATCAGCACTTCAATGCCCATGGCGTTGAAATATTCCACAAAGCCCGGACCTTCGTTGGGCACACCGCGGTGGTTGGCGTACCACTCTTCAAAAAAGCAGCAATAACGCACCGGGCAAGGCACATACGAACCAACGGAGTCAACCGTGTTGCCGTGACCGTCGCGCTGCATGGTGCGCTGACCATTCATGCCGGTTTCGCTGCGTTGTTGTGTGCGCGCGGCGCGGTCTGGTTCGCTTGGCAGGTGGCGTTGCGTCCAGGTGTGCGTGCTGGCTTCCCAGGGGCGATCGACGATGATCGCGCCGATGGGGATTCCAGCCTCCTGCATGTCAGCCACCCAGTTTTTGATGCTTTCGCAGTAGCCAACGTTTTCCCAGATCCAGTGCGAGTGAATCCATATGGGATAGGACAGGGGTTCTAGGCTTGGCGGCAGCCGGTTGAGGGCGGCGTCCCAGCCTAGGCCGCCGAAAATGCTGGTGAAAAACACAATTGCGGCAGTGACAATGCGCGAAGCAGGAAACAACAAGGTTGGCAGCATAGTTTTCTCCTCCGTATAATAGGTATGACCATTATATCGCATTCCCAGCGGCTTGTCAAGCTGAAAATGTGCGCTGTGTGAACAGGATGTGGATTTTTTGTGCGCGTGCGCATAAAATTTCGCAACCCCTTTACAAGCGCGCTGAAATGTGATATACTATAGGGAATAACTTGTACACCGAGAGAGGGGGCACTTCAGATGGACGCCTCAAACTTGCAACACCTCAGCGCGCTGGTGCTGGAACATAATCGCATTGACGCACAACACTATTTAGACAACAATGTTTTCACCGGCTTGCGCAACAAGCAGGGCGAAGGCGTGCTCACGGGTTTGACCAAAGTGTCTACCATCATCTCTGCCAAGCAAGTGAATGGTCGGCGTGTGCCCTGCGAGGGCGAGCTGCGCTATCGCGGCATTGACGTGCGCGAACTGTGCGCAGGCTTTTTGCAGGCTGGTCGCCTGGGCTTTGAAGAAACCGCCTATCTTCTGCTGTTTGGCGAGCTGCCCACGGCCGCGCAGCTGAGCAACTTCAACGCGCTGCTGGGCGAGCAATGCCAGCTGCCCATCAACTTTGTGCGCGATGTGATCATGAAAGCCCCCCGGCGCGACATGATGAACATGCTCGCACGCAGCGTGCTCACGCTTGGTGCATACGACGAAGAAGCGGATGACATCTCCATCCCCAACGTGCTGGCGCAAAGCCTGCGCTTGATTAGCGTGTTCCCGCTGCTTGCGGTGTATGGTTACCATTGCTACAACCACTATCACCGCGAGTCAAGCTTATATATCCATCGACCCGACCCCGCGCTTTCCACCGCAGAGAACATCCTGCGCATGTTGCGACCCGACATGGCATATAGTCCCATTGAGGCGCAAATTCTCGACCTCGCCCTCGTGCTGCACATGGAGCACGGCGGCGGCAACAACTCGTCGTTCACCACCCACGTGGTGTCGTCGTCGGGCACAGACACCTACAGCACCATTGCGGCCGCGCTGGGCAGCCTCAAAGGACCCAAGCACGGCGGCGCGAACATCAAAGTGGTGCAGATGATGGAAGACCTTAAGGCAAACGTGACCGATACCGCCAGCGAAACACAAGTGCGCGATTATCTGACCAAATTGCTGAACAAAGAAGCCTTGGACGGCAAAGGTCTCATCTATGGCATGGGGCATGCGGTGTATTCGCTCAGCGACCCGCGCGCGGACTTGTTCAAGCAGTTCACCCGCCAACTGGCCGACGAAGCCGGCGAGCAAGTGGAGTTCAAGCTTTATGAAATGGTGGAGCGCATTGCACCGGAGCTGATTGCCGAAAAACGCAAGATATACAAAGGCGTGTCGCCCAACGTGGACTTTTACTCCGGCTTTGTGTATCGCGTGCTGGGCATTCCCGAAGAGCTGTACACGCCCCTGTTCGCCGTGGCGCGCATTGTGGGCTGGAGCGCGCACCGCATGGAAGAGCTCATCAACCAAAACAAGATCATCCGCCCGGCCTATCAAAGCGTGATGGACGCACAGGGCTATGTGCCGGTGGAGGAGCGCTGATGAACGGAATTTTGGTTGCGTGCATTTTGATGTTTGTTGTGGGTATGCTGCTTGGGATGGAGTATAAGGGCGACGGCTACCGCGTTTTGCTGTGGATTTGCAAGGCTGGTTCGGCAGGGGCGGCAGCTGCGGCGCTGGCACTGATGCTGCTGTTGGACGACATCCCGCATGTGGCAATCGTTGTGGTTGGTTTGGCGGCAATTGGCTTTAACCTGCCGCTTGCGACGATTGGGCTGAAGCGAAAGTGATCTGAAACCACCCCGCCCCGACACGCGATTTCGCCCCCC
>WQRM01000209.1 GCA_009786735.1 Oscillospiraceae bacterium
TCACCCCGCCAGCATGCGCAGCGCCAGCCGGATTTTCTCCTGCGTGGTGGCGGATTCCTCCACGCCGCGCAGGGCAAGCATGGCCTCGGTTTGCTGGTAGCCCAGGGCGAGCAGTGCGGCGAGGGCTTCGTTGTCGGGCGCGCTGGCAGAAAAATGTGTATTTCCGGGCGGCGTAATCGCCGCCCCTACAGGCACAGCGAGTTTATCCTTGAGCTCAAGCACCATGCGCTCGGCGAGCTTTTTGCCCACACCTTGCGCCTGCGTGATGGCACGGATGTCACCTGCGGCGATGTGCATGCCCAGTTGCTCGGGCGTGCAGGCAGACAGCACCGCAAGCGCCGCCTTGGGTCCCACGCCGGTGACGTTGATCAGCTGGCGGAAGCAGCGCAGCTCGGCTTGTGTGCCAAAGGCGAACAGCTCCAGTGCGTCTTCGCGGACATTCAAGTGGGTGAACAGGGTAACCTCTTTGTTCAGGTGCAGGTCGCGCAGGGTGTTGGCGCTTGCGTGGCAGGCGAAGGCTACCCCGCTGCACGAAAGCGCGAGCATGGCGGTGTCGATATGCACGATGTTGCCGGTGAGGGAGTAGAGCATCAGAGCAGTCCTCTTTCTTGCCATTGTGCGGCGGTGTTGCGCCAAATATCATTGGGGATGGGCCAGCCGAGGCCGTGGTCGGCTTCGGCGAGAAATTCCAGGAAGATGTTGCGCCCCAGTTCAGTGCCGCGCAGGACGGCTTGCCGCATCAGCGTGTTGCCGGCGATGCGCCGCCAGGCTTCAAAGTCATAGGGCACGCGGCGTTGGTCGAAGGCAATGTTGCCATCTTCGCAGGTGATGAAAGTGACATCGGCGGTGAAATGCGGGTCAAAATTGTTGCCCACCGAACCTGTGTTGCAGAGATAGCGACCGTGTTCCTCGCGCCAAAAAAGCTTGTGGATGTGTCCGCACAGCGTGATGGTTGCGTTGGCGGAGGCTTCGATGTGCGTTAAGTACAACGAGAAATCTGGGTAAGTCAGCGTGAGTTGTGCGGGCAGGGCGGCGATCCACTGCATGTCCTGCGGGGTGATGTGGCGGCGGATGGCGGCAAGTTCTTCAAACTGGTCGTGCGACGCCCAGTCGCTTAGGCTGTGATTGAGCTGATAGTCTTCGCCGTTGCCACGAATGATGACGGCATCGCGCCCGCGCAGCTCGGCGAGAATGTCCTGCACATGGTCGGAGCTGAACAAGTCACCCAGCACAAGGAGCTTGTCGGCGCGCTCGCGCTCGATTTCCGCAAGGACGGCGCGCAGGGCAACGATGTTGCCGTGGATGTCGGAGATGGCTGCGAACTTCATGGTGACCTCTCTTTGCTACTTTTTTGAAAAAAAGTAGCGCAAAAAACTTTAGCCGCTTCGCGGTGGATTATTTATGTGAGTTGAAGAAGCAAGCCCCTGCCCCCTTCTTTAGAGGGGGGATGTCCCGCAGGACAGGGGGGTGAGTTGTACGTTACCTCCTCATGTACCGCATCAGCGAGCCCGCGCTGTGCGCATGGCAGATGGCAATCGCCAACGCGTCGGCGACGTCGTCGGGCTTGGGGCATGCGTTGAGGTGCAGCAACAGCTTAATCATGTCTTGCACCTGACGTTTGTCGGCGCGACCATAGCCCACCACCGCTTGCTTGACCTGCAGCGGGGTGTACTCAAACACCGGCACGCCAGCCTGCGCCGCCGCGAGGATGATCACCCCGCGCGCTTGGGCGACATCAATCGCCGTGGTGGTGTTGGTGTTGAAGAAGAGCTTCTCCACCGCCATGGCTGCGGGGTGATGTTCGGCAATGCGCCGCTGCACGCCCGCGTGGATTTCTCGCAGACGTTGATCAAACGGCGTGTGCGCCTTGGTGGTGATGGCGTTTGCCTCCACCAGCGTGAACTTGTTGCCGGTGTAGTCCACGATGCCACAGCCCACTATCGCATAACCCGGGTCTATTCCTAAGATTGTCATGTGAGTCCTCACCCCCACCGGCGCATACGCGCCACCTCCCCCAAGGGGGAGGCACAAACGCCCTGCGCTAATTTTCGTCAATACTTTTCCAGTTTGAAAATATCTTGCTAAAAAGCAACCCGCCCGGTTGATGCCTCCCCCTTAGTGACCACCCCACGAAACAGGTTTCGCGGGGACCCCGACGGGAGGTGGCGCGCATGCGCCGGTGGGGGCTAATAATCTTCCCGCTCGCGCTCGCGGGTGATCATGCGGACGGGCGTGCCTTCAAGACCGAACACGCCGCGGATTTGGTTCTCGAGGTAGCGCTGATAGCTGAAGTGGAAGAGCTCTTTGCGGTTGACGAAACACACGAAAGTGGGCGGCCGTGTGCTCGCTTGGGTGATGTAGTAAATCTTCAGGCGGCGGCCACGGTCGGTGGGGGGCTGCACGCGAGCGGTGGCATCGGCGAGGATGTCGTTGAGCTTGCCGGTGGTGATGCGCATGGCGTTTTGCTCGTCCACGAACTTCACCAGCTCAAGCAGGCGGTCGATGCGCTGACCCGTTTTGGCGGAGATGAAAATGATGGGCGCGTAGCTCATGAAAGAGAAGTCGTTCATGAGGGATTTGCGCTGTGTGTCCATGGTTTTGCCGTCTTTCTCAACGAGATCCCACTTGTTGACGGCGATGATGCAGGCCTTGCCGGCTTCGTGCGCGAGACCTGCGACTTTGCTGTCTTGCTCGGTGAAGCCTTCGGTGGCGTCGATCATGATGACGCACACGGCGGCGCGGTCGAT
>WQRM01000210.1 GCA_009786735.1 Oscillospiraceae bacterium
CAGCTCGGCAGCGTATCATANCCCACGTCAAGCAGCGCCTTGGGCGACAGCCGCGAGTTGCTCGGTCGCGCCGCCGCCGTGGAATACTCACTTGTCGCGATGGGATTCACCACGCAACTCACGCCAGCACAGCAAAAAATTTCCCGGGCAAACGCCGCCCAGCTGCACTCGCCCGCGTTGCTCGCATGGTAAGTGCCCGCCACAGGTCGCGCCGCCATGTCGCACAGCAGCCGCGCCAAATCAGCCGTGTAGGTCGGCGCACCCACTTGGTCATCCACCACGTTGATGCTCGCCCGCTCGCCGCCGAGCCGCAGCATGGTATGCACAAAATTCGCGCCATGCCGCCCGAATACCCAGCTGGTGCGCACGATCATGTGGCGCTCGCACAGGTCACGCGTGACCATCTCGCCCGCAAGCTTGCTGCGACCATACACATTCACCGGCGCGGGCGGGTCATCCACCTCCCACGGCGCATCGCCCGAACCATCGAACACATAGTCCGTGCTCACCAGCACAAGCCACGCGCCCGCCGCCGCGCAATATTCAGCCACATGGCGCGTGCCGGTTTCGTTCACGGCAAAGGCGAGCTCGGGCTCACTTTCCGCGCGATCCACCGCCGTATACGCCGCGCAGTGGATCACCACTTCAGGCTCGCTCGCGCGCAGCGCCGCCAGGGTAGCCGCTCTGTCCGTCAGGTCAAAGTCCGCGATGTCCATGCCTGTGGCATGCCAGCCGCGCGCCCCAGCCTCGGCGAGCACATCCCGCCCCAGCTGCCCCCGCGCCCCGGTGATTAGCACTCGCATACGCCCTCCTCGTTCTTCTACATGCCCACCCCCACCGGCGCATTCGCGCCACCTCCCCCAAGGGGGAGGCATCGACCGAGCGAGCTGATGTTAGGCAGATATTTCCCAATATTTCCCAAACATAGCAAAACTATTGCGCAAAATCAACGCAGAGGCTTTGTGCCTCCCCCTTGGGGGAGGTGGCGCGAATGCGCCGGTGGGGGTGGCGTCCTCACTCGTCAAACCAAGTCACGTTGTCAAACTGCATGGGGTTATCTGTCCAATAATAAGTTCGGACGATTCGTTCTCGTTCTTCTTCGGTAACTGCACGCTCCTCACCATGGATATTTCTGTACAGAAATATAACCATTCGGGCTTCGTCATCCCAGCCGTAGTAACCATTGAATGTTGATGACGTAATTGGAGTCAACTCTATCGCATACGCTTCAAGTCGATTGCTTGAATTAAAATGGACACCTCGTCCACCCTGCGAAAACACTGTGCCATCCTGCGCAATGGTGAAGCCCACAGGGCCACCACGGGTCGCCAAAGGATAAGCTTGGTCGTCACGCTGGGTAAACAAAAATATCGGTTCGTCGCCAGCAACTAGTACCAACTCCAGTATGCCATCGTTATTTATATCAATCAATGCATACCCAGTGATAAGCCAACCAGAAAAAGGCGGATTATCCAAAATCTCCCAATATGCCTGCGGCACACCCGGCCACTCGCGCGGGGCAGCCGTGGTGGGTTCTTCGGTGGTGGTGATGTACTCCGTCGCAGCTTCGGTTGTTGCATACACTTCGGGCGGATTCGCATCCGCCCCTACAGATTCTGCGCTGCCACAGCCCATCAAAAGAACCAGCACCACAGCCCCAAGACCCAGCCCAACTAAACGCTTCAACATCGCCCATCCTCCTCATTCGCTGTCGTTATCCTCTTAAGCCCCAGTCCCCCTCTTTAGAGGGGGATGTCCCGCAGGACAGGGGGTGCAATTTCGCGCCCCCCACCCCTTCGCATTCGCATCCTTCTGCGACAATATCGGCGCATCAACACCCCAGTCAATGCCAAACGCAGGGTCATCCCAGCGCACCGTGAGGTCATGTTCGGGCGCGTAGTGTGCATCCACTTTGTAGCAAACTTCCACGTCATCGCACAGCGTCACAAAGCCGTGCAAGCAGCCACGCGGCACAAACAGTTGGCAGCGATTTTCCGCGCTAAGCTCCACCGCCACCCACTGCAGATACGTCGGCGAATCCGCGCGCACATCCACCGCAACATCAAGCACACGCCCGCGCGTGCAACTCACCAGCTTCGCCTGCTCGTGGGGAGCTGCCTGCGCATGCAACCCACGCAGCGTGCCCGCCTTCGCGGAATATGACCGGTTGTCCTGCACAAACCGCGTGTGAACACCCAACTCTTCCAGTGCGCGCGCATTGTAGCTTTCGCAAAACCAGCCGCGGGCATCCTCAAACACGCGCGGAGTCAGCACCACCACGCCGGGGATTTTCGTCATCACACAATCCATAAGCAACTCCTTCTTTGCTAATATTTTATCATATCATCACTGGAATGTCAATATACATAAACCAGCACAAGATAGGAGGAACACGCATGTCCATCAACAAGAAGCAACTGCTGCAAATGGCGCAGCAGCTCAAGAACCGCCAAGGCACGCAAGATGAATCCCAAGCCCTCGAGAAGCTCGCACAAACCGGACTTTCGCAGCAGCAACAAAGCCAGCTGCAAGAACTCATCCGCGACAAAGATCGCCTGCAGCAAATCATCAGCTCGCCCAAAGCGCAGGCCCTCATCAAACGTCTGGGCATGGACGAGAAAAAAGTTTAACGTGTGCAGTGGATTCGCGTGTAGGGGCGGCAATCTGCCGCCCGTGGATTTTTCTGGCGTGTGCTAGAATCGCGGGCGGCTGGTAGCCGCCCCTACACGCG
>WQRM01000211.1 GCA_009786735.1 Oscillospiraceae bacterium
CGGGCGGCGCGCCCGCCACCCCTACATGTTGCGGCTTAACATCGCCTCGCGAGGAGCACCATCTGTAGGGGCGGCGGGCGCGCCGCCCGAAACCTTAACGATACCATGAGAGCACTTTGGGTAATGTTGCACAAAAAGCGAAAATGCAAGTCGGGAACTTTCCACTTGCATTTTTTGCGTAATCGTGGTATAATATTTGGAATAACCNCCCCGCCCCTGCGGGGCACCCCTCCACGGAGGGGAATTATTTCGCAAGGAGAATTTTCATGAAAGCAATCAAAAAAGTGCTCGTGGCCAACCGCGGCGAAATCGCCATTCGCGTGTTTCGTGCATGCGCAGAGCTCGGCATCAGCACCGTGGCGATTTATTCCAAGGAAGACAGACTCAACTCGTTTCGCACCAAAGCCGACGAAGCGTATATGCTCAACGAAAACCAAACCCCGCTGGGCGCATACCTCGACATTGAAGCGATTGTGAAGCTCGCCAAAGCAAAAAACGTGGATGCGATCCACCCCGGCTATGGCTTTTTGAGCGAAAACGCAAACTTCGCCAAAGCCTGTGAAGAAAACGGCATCATCTTCATCGGTCCGCCCAGCGATGTGCTGGCGAACATGGGCGACAAACTTGCCGCCAAAGAAATCGCCAAAGCATGCAACGTGCCCACCATCCCCGGCGGCGAAGCTCCGCTGACGGACGTGGACGAAGCCGTGCGCCTGGCCGAGCAATATAAATACCCCGTGATTTTGAAGGCCGCAGCAGGCGGCGGCGGCAAAGGCATGCGCCGCTGCAATGACGCACAGGAGCTCAAGGTTGCGTTCCCGCTGGTGCAAAGCGAGGCGCTCAAGTCCTTCGGCAACGGCGACATCTTCATGGAAAAATTCCTCGTGCAACCCAAGCACATCGAAATTCAGATTCTTGCCGACAAACACGGCAACGTCTATCACCTGTTTGAGCGCGACTGCTCGCTGCAGCGCCGCTATCAAAAAGTGGTGGAGATCGCGCCCGCCGTTTCGCTGCCCCAAGCGATTAAAGATAAGCTGTACGAAGACGCAGTGAAGATTGCCAAGCAAGTCAACTACGTCAACGCCGGCACCGTGGAATTCCTCGTGGACAAAGACGGCAACCACTACTTCATTGAGATGAACCCGCGCATCCAAGTGGAGCACACCATCAGCGAGGTCATCACGGGCATCGATCTGGTGCAGGCGCAAATCCAAGTGGCGGAGGGTCATCCCCTCAACGGCGACGTGATTGACATCCCCGGGCAAGACTCCATCGTGGCGCGTGGCGTTGCCATCCAAAACCGCGTGACCACCGAAGACCCGCAAAATAACTTCAGCCCCGACATCGGCAAGATTACGGTCTATCGCTCCGGTGGCGGCCACGGCGTGCGCCTGGACGCAGGCAACACCTACACCGGTGCGGAGATTTCGCCATACTACGACAGCCTGTTGGTCAAGGTCATCACCTTTGACCGCACCTTTGAGGGCGCAACCCGCAAAGCCCTGCGCGCGCTGAAAGAAATGCGCATCCGCGGCGTGAAAACCAATATCCGCTTTTTGGAGAACATCCTCAACCACCCGCAATATCTGCTCAACGATTGCCATGCCACTTTCATTGACGAAACGCCCGAATTGTTTGAGTTCCCCGCGCCGCAAGACCGCGCGAACAAGGTGCTCAAGTATATCGGCAACACCGTGGTCAACGGCGGCAAGCCCGCGCCCGCGGAGTTCACCGCGCCGGTTGTGCCAGCGGTGAGCGGCATGCCGCAAGCCGGGCTGAAGCAATTGCTCGACAGCCAAGGCGCAACTGCCGTCAAACAGCACATCCTCGGCGCAAAAGAGCTGCTGATTTCCGACACCACGCTGCGTGACGCACACCAAAGCCTGCTCGCCACGCGCGTGCGCACCAAAGACATGCTCGGCATCGCGGACTACATGGCGCACGCCATGTCCAACGCCTTCGCCTTTGAAATGTGGGGCGGCGCAACCTTTGACGTGGCGTATCGCTTCCTGCATGAATCGCCGTGGGAGCGCCTGAAGCTGCTGCGCGAGAAAATCCCCAATGTGCTGCTGATGATGCTGCTGCGCGGCGCGAACGCCGTGGGCTACACCAGCTACCCGGATAATCTCATCGCGCAGTTCATCCAAGAAGCCGCCACCGCAGGCGTGGACGTGTTCCGCGTGTTTGACTCGCTCAACTGGCTGCCCAACATGGAGCTTTCCATCGACGAAGTGCTCAAGGCGGGCAAGCTGTGCGAAGGCTATATCTGCTACACCGGCGACATCAGTGACCTGTCGCGCACAAAATATGACCT
This sequence comes from Oscillospiraceae bacterium, assembly GCA_009786735.1. Taxonomy (GTDB): domain Bacteria; phylum Bacillota; class Clostridia; order Oscillospirales; family Acutalibacteraceae; genus WRMQ01. The sequence continues at coordinate 2,318 of WQRM01000211.1, forward strand.
GAAGTATTACGTCAACATGGCAAAAGAGCTGGAGAAACGCGGCGTGCACATCCTCGGCATCAAAGACATGTCCGGCTTGCTCAAACCCTATGCCGCGCAGCAACTGGTCAGCGCGCTCAAGCAAGAAGTTGGTCTGCCCATCCACCTGCACACGCATGATACCTCGGGCAACGGCGTGGCAGCGATTCTCAAAGCCGCCGAAGCAGGCGTGGATATCGTAGACACCGCCATCGCGTCGCTGTCGTCGCTCACCAGCCAGCCCTCGCTCAACGCCGTGGTCACTGCCCTTGAGGGCACCGAGCGCGACACCGGCATGAAAGACGATGCCCTGCTGCCAATTTCGCGCTACTGGGAGCACGTGCGCGGCTACTACGCAGGCTTTGAAGAAGGCCTGGACTTCCCCGCCACCGA
>WQRM01000212.1 GCA_009786735.1 Oscillospiraceae bacterium
CGACAGCTTTTCAATCCACGGGCCGAACGGCTCGTTGATGGGCGACAGCACCTTCACCGGCACACCCTGCGCCAGAAAATGCTCCGTCACATCCAGCATATAGTTGGTGAACTTCAGCTCGTTTTTGCGCGGCAAATTCGCCGTGAAGATAATCTTGCCCTTCGCCAGCCCCGTTCTCGTCCAGCGTTCGGGCGGGGAGTTCACAAACAGCACCACTTCATCTGCGCCATTTGCCACGGCTTCTTTCATGCACCACACCGCCTCGGCATCGCGCGACCAATCATAGCCATCGCTGTCTGCCAGCAAAAAGCTTGAGGCGTTGCGGTTGGGGGTGAAGTTGCCTTTGCCGCTTTCTTTTGAGCCAGCGCCCACATTGTAGCGATAAATCCCCATGCCGAGCCCATGTTCTTTGTCATACAGCAAGCGCATGATTTCTTTGCGGGTTTCGTCTGGCCAGCCGCCCACGAACTGCGCCCACCACGCGCCGCTGGCACCAAAGCCCTCCATGGTCTGGTATGTTTTTGCCTCGTTGAGTTTCATCTGCGCTTGTTTCATGCCTAATCCCCCTAAATATTTTGGTGCAGCGTCTATTATTAATCATCTAGCGTCTATTATAGCACACTTGGTGACTGCCGTCAACCCGCAACCTCGCGTGTAGGGGCGGCAATCTGCCGCCCGGGAGTTTTATGATGGGTGAGGGAGGCACGGGCGGCGGGCTGACGTGCCGAAAAATTTCCACGCAACATCAAGGCGCACGGGCGGCAGGTTGCCGCCCCTACATGCGCCCCCACACAAACAACGCTTGACCTTTCTCGCAAAGCATGATATAATGGGAGGATAGTCACATGAGGGAGAGCACCATGGAACGCGCAGCAGTCAGCATCACCCCGCAGCAAGTGCAACAGCAGCAGGAGTTCGCTTCGCTGCTGGCGGCTTTGCTTGCGGCGAAATACACCGAAGCCCCGCGGGCGCACATCCGCACCTTCGGTTGTCAGGCAAACGAGGCCGACAGCCAGCGCATGGCGGGGCAGCTGCAGCAGTGCGGCTTTGTGCTGTGTGATAACCCCGACGACGCGCAGCTCATCCTCTTCAACACTTGCGCGGTGCGCGAGCACGCCGAAGATCGCGTGTTCGGCAACGTGGGCAGGCTCAAGCAGCGCCGCCAAGCGGACAAGCACCTACGCGTTGGGCTTTGTGGGTGCATGCCACAGCAAGAGCACGTCGCCGAGCAGCTCAAGCAAAGCTTCCCCTTTGTGGACCTTGTGTTCGGCACACACGCAAGCCCGCGCCTGCCCGAACTGCTCTACAAACTTTACACCACCGGTCGCCGTGTTTACGACATCTCCGCCGAGCAAAACGAAATCGTTGAGGGTCTGCCCATTGAACGCGGCAGCGGCGTGGCGGCGTTCGTGCCCATTATGTTTGGCTGCAACAATTTTTGCAGCTTTTGTGTGGTGCCGCTGGTGCGCGGTCGCGAGCGCAGCCGTGCCCCGCAGGCGATTGTTGACGAAGTGCGCGGCTTGGTTGCCGCGGGTTATCGTGAGATCACGCTGCTTGGGCAAAACGTGAACAGCTACGCCAGCGAAGGCTACGACTTCCCCCGCCTGCTGCGCGAGCTCGACGCCATCGAAGGCGACTTTTGGCTGCGTTTCACCACCAGCCACCCCAAAGATTGCACCCACGAGCTGCTCGATACCATGGCGCAGGGCAAGCACATCTGCCGCCACTTGCACTTGCCGGTGCAATGCGGCAACGATGCCATCCTGCACGCGATGAACCGCCGCTACACCGCTCAGCATTACCTCGACCTCGCCGCCTATGCCAGTGAGGTCATGCCGGTGAGGTCATGCCGGATATTTCCATCACCAGCGACATCATTGTCGGCTTTCCCGGGGAAAGCTATGAGCAGTTCTGCGACACGCTGACGATGCTGCGCGAGGTGCGCTTTGCCTCGCTGTTCACGTTTATCTTCAGCCCGCGTAAGGGCACTGCCGCCGCCGAACTAGCTGACGTTGTTCCGAGGCAGGAAAAGGTGCGCTGGTTTGAGCAGCTCACCAGCTTGCAGGACGAAATCGGTGCAGCCATGTGCCAAGCGATGGTAGACACTACCGATTGCGTGTTGGTGGAGGGGCAGGGCAAACGGCTTGCACTTGCTGGCCGCACCGCAGGCAACCAAATCGTCGAATTCAACGGCGACGAAGCTCTCGTCGGCACGTTCGCTGACGTAGTCATCAAACAAGCCAATGGCTGGAAATTAGAAGGAGAACTTATCCCATGAACAACCTCGAACAACTCACCCGCGAACTCGGCGCAGCGCTGCAGCTTGCACCGCAATATGTGCGCTTTGTGGCAGCCGACGACGCCCGCGCGGCCGACGACAGCCTCACCGAGCAAACCCAGCAGTTTGAGCTGGTGCGCATGCAATACCAAAACGAAGCGCAAAAGGGCGCAGATGCCGACGACGCGCAGCTTGAAGCCTATGCCGCGCAGTTCCAGCAGCTGCACACCACGCTGATGAGCAACCCCATCATGGCGGAGTATCAACACGCCGCCGGTGAGCTCGACGACATGGTGCACCGCACGATTGCCATCATCGGCGGCTGTGCCAACGGCGAAGACCCCGCAACCTACGAGCCACGTCCCAAAGGCGGCGGCTGTGGCGGTGGAGGCGGCTGCGGCAGCGGCGGTGGCTGCGGCGGATGCCACTAGTCTAGTGAATAGTGATT
>WQRM01000213.1 GCA_009786735.1 Oscillospiraceae bacterium
CGAGCTGGGGCTGTTTCATCAGCGCAGCACCGCTGCCGCCGCCTGCGACTTTGGTTGCCGGGCAGCCCATGTTGATGTCGATGAACGCGGGGTTGTGGCGCATGGCGGCCTCGACGGCTTTGGGGAAGGTGTGGGGCTCTTTGCCGAACAGCTGGATGCCGCAAGGTTGCTCGGGCGGGGTGATTTGCATGAGTTGCTCGCTCTTGCGGTCGCCGCAAAAAATGCCCATGGCGCTGACCATTTCGCTGCAACATGCCTGCGCGCCGTACTCCATGCACAGCTGGCGCATGGCGCGGTCGGCGACACCGGCCATGGGGGCGAGGTGTAATTCGTAATTCATCATTCGCAATTCGTCATTCTTCGTTGATTTTTTCGGCGGTGCAGGACAATAACTAACATTGCCACGCCCAAGAATGCCGCCGCCGTCAAAGCGATAACAACCCGCCACGGGAATGTTGCTGCAGGTTCAGGCTCAGAAAAACCAAAATCGGCTAGCCATGGCTGTCCTTCTATATGAAAACCTGGCCAAGCTTCTTCTATTTCTTGCACTGACAACGCGGTGGGAGCAACGGATAATATTTCCCCAGTTTGCAAGCTAAATATCACATCACGGCCTTCCACGGTGGTAATGCGCAGGGTATCAGCCTCGCGGTCATGATAGCGCAACCAAAGGAAATCCCCATACCAGTAAACAAACCAAGGCGCAAAATACTCCACCACTACAAGCGACTCCTCGCCGTGTTGCAATAGGTCGAGCGCACTGTGCTCATGTACAAGCTCGCCTTGTTTAAAAAATTGGATTGTTGGCGGAAAATACTCGTCCCGTAACCGCCAATTTCTTGGCACAGCAAGAATACACATACCATCATCGGAGAAATACATTAATCCCTGTATCTCCAGCGTTGAATAAACCAATTCTCCGTCACGATATACACCATCTATTCTGTCCCGATGGTGTTGGTAAAAAGTCAACCCATTGCCCAAATCCCGCGTGTATGGCAGTGGCGAAGTAGGCGAAGCCCAAATGCGTTCACAGCAAACAGCGCCGCAAGCAAAAGCACGGCGAGAATTTTCTTCATCATAAGTGAATTTCTCCTGTTAAGTATAGCCGCGCGCTGCCTGCGATGTTCACGCGATCGCCGCGACAGGCGCAGTGCAATGTGCCGCCGCGCTGCGACAATTGCTTGGCCAGCAGCGTATCTTTGCCCAAGCGCTGCGCCCAAAAGGGAATCAGTTCGCTGTGTATTGAGCCGGTGACGTGATCTTCCGGCACGCCCATGTTGGGTGCAAAAAAGCGCGACACAAAGTCGCAATCCTTGCCGGGGGCAGTTACCGCCACGCCATGTGCTTGTGGGATGGCGGCAATCGCGGCGAAATCGGGCGTGACGGTTTGCACGTCGCTCACCAGCAAAATCAGGTCGCGCGCAAGGTGGGCTTCTAGGATGTCGCAGCCGACGGCTTGGCGCATCAACGGCGTGATTTCCACCGGCTGCACAGGCCATGCGGGGAAGTCCATCTCGTACAATTCGCCTTTGGGCGTGACCGTGAGCAAGCCGCTGATGGTGTGAAAACGGAACTCGCTGGCTTGTGGAGCTGCGAATTGGTGCAGCACAAACGCAGTGGCGAGGGTAGCATGCCCGCACAAGTTGATTTCCGTCACGGGCGTGAACCAGCGCAGGGCATAGTCGTCGCCTTGCTTGCAGACAAAGGCGGTTTCGGCGAGGTTGTTCTGCGCGGCGATTTGCTGCATGCGCTCGGCGGGCAGCTCGCTTTCCAGCACGCAAACACCCGCGGGGTTGCCTGTGAAGGGCGCGTGCGCGAATGCGTCAACGACATAGTATTTCAAGGTCATTGAGTGTACTCCGTTCTATTGGGTTGACCTAAGCGGGATGTTTGAAGTTCGGGCGGCAAGATTGCCGCCCCTACAGGTGGAGGGTAGCCAACCGCGCCAGCGAACTCCGCACCCCCAGTCGCCGCGCCGCAGTGGTGCGATGTGCAGGTTTCGTTCGCGGCGACAGCCCCCGCGCCCGCGCGAGGGCCGCTCAGGAAACGGTTTTCTGTGAGTTTCATCAAGCTGCGGCATGTAGGGGTGGCAATTTTGCCACCCGAAGTGTAATATACACAACCTATTGCCTAGACAGCCTCATAAAAACTCCGACTCTTCGATTTCCTTCCACCACCTGCGGTGGGGCTTCGTCGCTTCGCTGTGTTCTATCCAAGTTCTCATATAAATTCAGACTCTTCGATTTCTTTCCATAGCCGCCGCTCTTCGGGCAGTTCGTCGGCCTGCGGCTCTTCGGGTGCCATGGCGCAAACCTCCACCTTGCGCCCGCGCATCCACACGCTGGGCTCAACCCGCATGGTGAATCCGCAGCCGCCGGGCGTGAGCCACTCGTGCATGGGCGCTTCGGGCAGCCCGAACATCGCCAGCAACGCCATGACTACGCCGCCGTGGGTGACGATAACCGAGTGCTTGACGTTGGCTTTGAACAGCCCGTCTACGACTTTGACGAAGGTTTCGGCGAGACGAGCTTGGAAGTCCTCGAGCGACTCGGCGAAGGGCGGCACGAGCTCGGGCTCGCCGGCCAGCCAGCGCGCAAACAGCGGGTGATGCTCAAGCTCGATGGGCGTTTTATCCTCGAACTCGCCGAAAAAATACTCCTTGAGCCCGTCTAGGGCAATGGGCTTTGCGGCGGG
>WQRM01000214.1 GCA_009786735.1 Oscillospiraceae bacterium
TGGCACAGCGCAATCGTGGGTCGTGCCAATCGGCATGCTCATCGGCGGTCCAATCACCGAAGCCATTGGCGTGGCGGCGTATTTTGCAGTCGCAGGCATCGCGCTAACACTCGTTGGTGTGCTGTGCTACATCCTCATGCGCAAACACGAAGTCAAACCCTAGGGACGCGAAGTGTGTTACTTTTTTTGCAAAAAAAGTAACCAAAAAAACCTAGCCCGCCTTCGGCGGTGGACAATTATGATAAAACGAAACCCCGACTCGCTGCATCGCAGGAAGCCGGGGTTATTGTTTCATTTAAAATTCTCACGCGCGTAGCGCGGCTAAAGTTCTTTTTGGTTCTTTTTCTTTCAAGAAAAAGAAGGCCCGCGCGGCGAGCGCAAACTACTCCGCACTCTTGAGCTTCTCGGCGGTGTCGGCGGTGATGAGCGCATCAACGACTTCGTCCATGTCGCCGTTGAGGATGGCTTCAATTTTGTAGAGCGTCAGACCGATGCGGTGGTCGCTGACGCGGCCTTGGGGGTAGTTATAGGTACGGATACGCTCGCTGCGGTCTCCGGTGCCCACTTGGGCGCGACGTTGCCCGGCGATGGCGGCGTTTTGCTTGTCTTGCTCCACTTGCAGGATGCGGCTGCGCAGCACTTTCATGGCTTTGTCGCGGTTTTTGTGCTGGCTGCGCTCGTCTTGGCATTCCACGACGGTGCCGGTGGGCAAGTGGGTGATGCGAATGGCGCTCTCCGTCTTGTTGACGTGTTGTCCCCCTGCGCCGGACGCACGAAAGGTGTCCACTTGCAGGTCAGCGGGGTTGATTTCCACGTCCACTTCCTCGGCTTCGGGCAGCACGGCGACCGTCACGGTGCTGGTGTGGATGCGTCCTTGGCTTTCGGTTTCGGGCACACGTTGCACGCGATGCACGCCGCTCTCGAACTTCAAGCGGCTGTATGCACCGTCACCCTCAATGCTAAAGCTGACTTCCTTGAAGCCGCCGAGCTCTGTTTCGTGCGCGCTGATGACCTCGCTTTTCCAACCCTTAGCCTGTGCATACATGCTGTACATGCGAAACAGCGAATTGGCAAAAAGCGACGCTTCTTCGCCGCCCGCCCCACCGCGGATTTCCACAATCACGTTGCGGTCGTCGTTGGGGTCACGCGGCAGCAAGAGCACTTGCAGTTGCGCCCAAGTTTCTTCCGCCAGAACCTTCGCGGCGTCCAGCTCTTCTTGCGCAAAGTCGCGCATCTCGGGGTCAGCGAGCAGCTCTTGTGCGTCGGCTTGCGTTTGCATGGCGGTTTCGTACTGCGAAAATGCCTCCACCACCGGTTGCAGCCGCTTGGTTTCTTTCATCAAGGCTTGGTATTGCGCCATGTCGCTCACCACGTCCGGCTCGCAAAGTTGTTCTTGAATTTGCGCAAAGCGCTCTTTGACCTGCGTAAGTTTGTCTAGCATATATTCCTCCGGAAAAAACTGTTGACTAAGTGCCTTCAATGTGCTATAATATGGAAAACTGCCTGCGGCAGGGCTTCGTCGCTTCGCTGTGCACGCATCGTCTAGCATCTAGTATACCACAGCGAACAGGAAATGTCAACACAGATGAATAAAGCTGAAGGGTCGGCCATAGAAATAGCAAGAGGAAAAAAACAAGCAGGAAAGGGATGTATGTATGAACAAGTTTGCACCCGAAGGACAATTGCTGGCAACGCCAGAAAATCAACGTTACATGGCCTCGCAGGCCGGGCTGCAGGAGGCCGCCGCCACCGGAGCGATTCTGGAAGGTCGCGTGTTGCTGTGCGACAGTGAACATAACCTGCACGTGGATCTTGGCGTGATGCAGGGCATTGTGCCACGGCTCGACGGCGCACTGGGCATCGCCGAGGGCGAAGTGCGCGACATCGCGCTGATTTCCCGCGTGAACAAGCCCATCATGGTGCGCATCGTTGGCTTTGATGTTAACGCAAACGGCGAACCCACCGCCCGCCTGAGCCGCGTGAGCGTGCAACGTGATTGCGTGGACAAATACATCAGCCGCTTGCTGCCGGGTGATATCATCGACGCCCGCGTGAGCCACATGGAGAACTTCGGCGTGTTCTGCGACGTTGGCGCAGGCGTGAGCGCTCTGCTGCCGATTGACGCGATTTCCGTGTCGCGCATCCCGCATCCCAGCGCGCGGTTCAGCGCCGGGCAGATGATCAAAACCGTGGTCAAAGGTCGCGATGACCAAGGCCGCCTGCTGCTTTCGCACAAAGAGCTGCTGGGCACATGGGAAGAAAACGCCGCGCTGTTCCAGGCCGGGCAAACGGTGCCGGGCATCATCCGCAGCGTGGAGAAATACGGCGTGTTCGTGGAGCTCGCGCCAAACCTTGCCGGTCTTGCGGAGTTCAGCGAAGACGTGGCAGAGGGCTACCATGCCAGTGTGTATATTAAATCGATTTTGCCGGAGCGCATGAAAATCAAGCTCATCATCGTCGATTCCTTCCCGGCGGATTACCCCAGCAAGCCGCTGAAGTACTTTGTGAACAGCGGCAGCATGGACCACTGGAAGTACTCGCCCGATGGCTGCGAGCGCGTGACGGAAACGAAGTTTGCATAACTTGTAGGGGCGGGTGTAAATCCGCCCGTTTTTTACATCGTGAAAGGGACAAGCCATGAAAAAAAGTCGCTGATTATCGGCT
>WQRM01000215.1 GCA_009786735.1 Oscillospiraceae bacterium
GAAAATGCATGGCATATTGCTTGCAGTATACCCAGATGCCCTGCATCATCTTGCGGGGGATGACACCGGTTGCGGCGTCCGGCGTGGCGGGGTAAAAATCGAGCGAAAACAGGTCGAAGCGCGATTGCTCAAGCGGGGTGTTCATGTTCAGCTGGTCAAACGCGAGCCCTTGCAGCAGCTGGGTGAAGCAGCCGCAGCGCAGCCCGCGCACAAAGCCGGTGTCGCGGCACTGGTCGCAGGTGTGGCGTTCTTTGAGATAGTCTGCGGCAAAGCCGTGGTCTTGCAGCAGGCGCGTTTGCTCGGCTTGAGCGGCAAGGTTTTGCTGTGCCAGCAACGCGATGTACTCCCCTGCGTCTTTGCCTGCGCCGATGGCGGCGGCCACTGCCTGCCCGGTTTGCGCAAGCTCGGCTTGCAGCTTGGCGAGCGCGGGTATCTTCGTGCAGGCGAGCGCGTGCCGACGCTGTTGCTCGCGTTCGGCGGCGTTGCGGCGTTGCTCAAGCGTGCGCTCGGCTTGCCGCAAGTGTTGTACGGTTGTCTTCATGATTTTCCGCCCTCCCAAACTGGTATTTCCAACGTACTTTGCACGAATGCGTCGATGTCATAAGACGGCGCAAAGCCAGCGGATTGCATCGCCTGTTTGGACTGCTTGGGCTTGGCTTGGCGGCTTTGCGTGAACTTCGCTTGGGCGGCAGCGGCTTGCTCCGGCGTGGCGATGCCTGCGGCGTGCCAGTTCTCCAAGACCTTGTTCATGTAAGAAAAGCTCACTTTGCCGGTGCGTTCGGCGGCTTCGTCGTAGGCAGCGGCAATCATGTCGAGCCCAAACTTCCAGTCGCTTGCCCATTTGCGCAACATGGCGTGCTGTTTATCCGTCGGGCGCGGTGCCGCAATGCCCGTGCGCGCTTTGAGCGCATGCCACAGCCCCATGTTCGCCTTGAGCTGTTCAATCTGCTCATCGGCTTGCTCAAGCGTGGCGATGCCCCGCTGCGCCCAGTCTTTGCCCACCGCTTCCACATACGCCGTGGCGGTTTTGCCCACCTGCTTGGCATAGTGCAGCAGCATGGTGATGACCTCGCAGGGCAGGCCGTGGTGGTCGTGGAGCATCAGCAGCGCACACTGACCGTCATAGCCCATGGTGCGCCCGAGCAGCTTGTCCGCTTCGGCGAACAGCGCGCGCAAGTTGGTGTCCTCCGCCGTGCGGGTGAGAATCTGCTGCTGTGTGGGACGAGCAGGCGGCAAGTCAATCGCAGGCGCTTGCGGCACAACCTCGTCATTACGCATTACGCATTGCGCATTACGCATTGTCAGCACGCCCTTGTTCACCCAGTATTGCGCGGCGGCTTGCAGGTCGGCTTCGGGCTTGCCCAGCCAAGCAGCGAGCTCGCCAAGCTCACGCGTGCCGTCGTGGCGCAGCAGCCACAGCAGCACTTTGAGCTCAAGTTCACGGGCAAGCTTGAGGTGTGCGTCGGCGATGTCACAGGGCACAGCGAAGCTTGCGGGCAGGTTCAGGCGATACTTCATGAGAAGATTATACCACACCTGCGCGCGCTTTGCAAGGGCTATTTCGTGCGCACACAAATTCCCTCTTGCCAACCGCGCCGTTTTGGTGTATAATAGGGACAAACATACATCAAGGAGACGCACATGGTTAGAACAATTTTCGGGTTTTTTCAAAGCATCGTCTTGGTCATCACGGTGTTGACCACGTCAGGGCATTTCTTGCCACAAGACATCGGCTGCTATCTGCGGCGGCTCGATCGCATGGGCATCTACGACAACCGCACGCGGGACTCCGTGCCGCAAACGGCGTTCTTCGACTTAATCGTTGACCACTTTGCCCAAGAACGCAACGACGATCGCACACCCAGAGCCATCATGATCGTGCACGACGGCGCGCGCGCTGACCTGCTCATCAACACCGTGGACGACGAAGACAGCGCCATCTTCATGCTGCAACGTGAAGGCGGGCACATCTACCACATGTTCACCGGTGGTCCGACCATCCGGCGCGGTCGCCAGCGCACCGACACCGGGCCGGGCTTTGCCACCATTCTCACCGGTCGTTGGGCGCAAGGCGACGACGGCCACGGCGTGCTGAGCAACGACCATACCCGCCCTGCGGACAGCTCGCCGACGTTCTTCCAGCCGTTGCTGGAAGGCGGCTATGTGGACAGCGCGGCCTTTGTGGTCAGCTGGCCCGGACATTTCGCACGCACCAACACGGCTGGCGTGCCGAACGCTGTGTTCAGCGACGATGTTGCGTTGTTCCAGGCGCTTGGGCTGACCGACGCGGACGATATGGCGCAAGGCGCGATGCAGTGGAGCATGAACCCCAACGATGACGCGAGCATCGCCACCACCATCGGCATGCTGGAAGACCCCGAGGGGCCCGGCTTTGTTGTGGTGAGCCTGGAAATGGTGGACAGCGAAGGGCACAGAAGAACCTTTGGCAACCACAACCCATACTACGTGCAGGCGTTTCGGGATTCCGAGCGCGCAGCTCTGGATATGATTGAGACAATACGCGCGCGGGAGACTTACGAGCAAGAAGATTGGCTGATTATGATCACCAGCGACCACGGCGGCTATTCGTACTTCCATGGCAGGCAGTTCCAGGTGGCGCGGCAGGTGTTCCTCGCCGTGAACCGCAACT
>WQRM01000216.1 GCA_009786735.1 Oscillospiraceae bacterium
ATTCCGGTCACCCACCACATCGACAACACCGTCACCGAAAAAGGCGACCTGAGCTACTTCCCCCGCATCGACCGCAGCCGCACCGTCTGTGCCGGTTGGCGCGACTTGGCGCAGCGTTGCCAAGCGCACGGCGCGCGGGTATTCGTGCAGCTGTCGGCAGGGCTTGGGCGCGTGGGCAATCCCCAGTGCCTGCTCAACAAATACAAATTCCCGCAGTCCGCCTCGCTCAACCCGAATTTTTACATCCCCCAAGTGCCCAGCTTGCCGCTCACCAACGGGCAGATCCGCCGCATGGTCAAGGCCATGGGGCAGGCAGCTGCCGACGCCAAAGCCTGTGGGCTCGACGGTGTGTATATCCACGGCCACGAGGGTTATCTCATCGAGCAGCTGGCAAACACCGCCTTCAATCGCCGCAAGCTCGGCAGATATGCCGACTGGCAGCGCTTCGGGCTCGACATCGTCGAGGAAATCCGCAACCGCTGCGGCGCAGACTACCCCATCATGTTCCGCATCAACTCGTCGCTCGCGCTCAACGAGACCTATGGCGACACCATGAAGGCCACCCACATGAAGAAGTTCCGCCGTGGTCGCACCATGGAGGAAACGCATGCGTATCTGCACAATTTGGTGCGCGCCGGCGTGGATGCCGTGGACGTTGACTTAGGGTGCTACGAAAACTGGTGGCTGCCGCATCCCCCGGAGGGCATGCCGCCGGGCTGCTTTTTGGCGGTGGCGCAAGCCTGCCGCGATTACTTCGCCAAGCACGAAGTCGTCAGCCGTGCGGGCTTGCCCGTGCCGGTGGTGGCGGTGGGCAAGCTGGGCTATCCCGACCTCGCCGAGCACGCCCTGCAATCAGGCCAGTGTGACATGATTATGCTCGGTCGCCCGCTGCTGGCAGATGCCGAGTGGCCCAACAAAGTGCGTGCCGGACGCGTGAGCGAAATCACCCCCTGCATCGGCTGCCAAGAGGGCTGCATCAACGAGTTCGTCAACGGCGGGCACCCGCAGTGTGCCGTCAACCCCCGTTGCGCGTTTGAGGAAGTCATCCCCGCACAGCCGCCGAAGACCGAAAATCCGCGCAAGATCGCCGTTGTCGGCGGCGGTCCCGCAGGTGTCACGGCAGCCGTCACCGCCGCACAGCGCGGGCACAGCGTCACCCTGTTTGAGCAAGACGATCGCCTCGGCGGCAAGCTCGAAGTCGCCTCAGCACCCGGCATCAAGTTTGACCTGCAGAACTACCTCACCTGGCTGCGCCACCACGCCACCCAAGCAGCGCAGGCGCACGACCTCACCATCCAGCTCAACACCGAGGCCACGCCCGAAAGCCTCGCCGGTTTCGATCGCATCGTCCTCGCTGCCGGCGCGCGCGAAAGCAACATCGGTTTGCCCGGTCACGAGCGCGCCAACGTCTACCAAGCCACCGAGGTGCTGCACGCCCCCGTGAAGCTGCAAGATGCCACCCGTGTGGTCGTCATCGGCGGCGGCGCGGTGGGTTGCGAAACCGCGTTTTGGCTGACCAAAGAGCACGGCAAACAAGTCACCGTTGTGGAAATGCAAGACGTGTTCATGAAGCACGCCTGCACCGCCAACCGCGGCTACCTGCTGCACTATCTCGCCGAAGCCGGGGTCACGCTGCTCAACTGCACGCAGCTGTTAAGCTACCAGCCCAACGGCATCACCCTGCGGCAAAACCAGCACAAAAGCGTCCCCAACCCATACGTAACCTGGACGCCCCAGCTGCCCGAAAACGTGCCCAATCCCATGGCGCGCCCCATCAAAGAAGACCTCATCGATGTCTTTTTGCCCTGCGACGCGGTGGTCATCGCCGCTGGCAGCCGTGCGGGCGACGTGCTCTATCACAAGCTGCAGCGCGAGCTACCCGGCGTGGTCATCGATCACATCGGCGACAGCTTTGCCCCCGGCATGGTCTTGCAAGCCGTGCGCAGCGGCTACGCGGTGGGCAGCGCGGTTTAAGAGGTTGAAATGACATCTGAAGCACAAAAACAGCGAAAAATTGACAGCATAGATATCAATTTTGCAGGGGACACCGAATTGCCTGCGCTTAATCAAGAAACGCTTGATGAGCTCGGCACACCCAATAAGCCGGTCATCCTCAAAAAGAATATTATCGAAAAAAACCTTGCGCACCATCCGGAAATCGCCCCGCGTGACTACAAGGGAATCATTGGGCATGCATTATATCGACCAGAAAATATAATAACAGCCAATCAAGAAAAAGGCTACTACATTTTTCTTTCCCGATTGACCGAAAACAGCAATTCTTCTGTTCTGTTAGACGTGCGCGAAACAACCACAAGCGCTGGTTTTGAAATCGTCAACCTGTATCGTATCAACAATAAGACTAGGCAGCGTTTGGAGGACAAAGCAAAAAGCTAACGTGGAGGGACTGCCAGTCCCCTCATCTCCGGTCAACCCCAAAGGCTGTCCCACGGGGGCAGGTTTTCCGCGGCGTCACGTTAGCTTATACTATTATTATATCCCAATCACAAAAAAATGTCAAGAAAATTTTTGCACGAGTTTGCAAGAGAAAGAAAACGCCCCCATGAACGCAACCCGCCTCATCCGCACCTGCTATCTCTCCTACTTCAGCCACGCGGTCATTAATCTGCTGCCGTCGCTGTTG
>WQRM01000217.1 GCA_009786735.1 Oscillospiraceae bacterium
GGTTGCCGTTGATGATGTTGAACAAGGTGCTTTTTCCCGCGCCGTTGCCGCCGATGATGCTGACGAACTGCCCTTCGGGAATCGTCAAGTTCAGCGAATGCAGCACCTGCTTGGTCTCAACGCCGTTGTCGAACACTTGTGAGATGTCTTTGAGCTCAATCATGATGTGACCCCCTTGCGCAGCTTGATTATCCACGTTCGCAGTCTAGCTACCCAAACCGGCACGAGTTCGCGCAGCTTGGGCACACACAGCGCCAGCAATGCCAGCGCGGCGGTGAGCAGACGCGTCCAGTTGGCGTGCAGCAGCCCAGAAGCCGTGACCAAGGTGATGCAGGCGAAGTAGATGATCGAACCGAGTGAGATGAACAAAAAGCGTGTGAGCATGCTGGCTCGCTTGGGGGTGATGATCTCGCCCATGACCAGCGCGGCAAGGCCGATAATCAGCACGCCGGTGCCGCTGTTGACGTTCGCGCCGCTTTGCTGTTGCGCGACCAATGCGCCAGCGAGCCCGGTGATGGCATTGGCGATGACCAAAGCAGCGAGCTTGCGACTGTCGGTATTGATGCCGTTGGAGCAGGCCATGCGCTCGTTGTCGCCGGTGGCGCGGACGGAGAGCCCGAAGGCTGTGCTGTAGAGCAGATACAGCGCCACGACGACGACTGCCAAGATGGCTGCGCCGATGAGGATATACGACCACAGCAAGGCGTTGAACGATTGCATGCCGAAGCCCAGCAGCCAAGTGCGCACAGGCGCGAAGATGAAGCGGTCAAGCGGTGCGGAGATGGTGCTGCTGTCCATCACAAACAGGTTGACGGAAAACAGCGCCATGGTCACGAGCAGACCGGAGATGATGCCGTCGATTTTCAGCTTGGTGTGGATGAGCGCGGTGGCAAGCCCTGCGACAGCACCGCCCAGCGGCGCAACGAGCAGCGCGGTCATGAAGTGTGCGCCGTGGTGCAGCATGGTCATGGCAAGCACAGCACCGAAGGCGAAGGTGCCCTCAATGGTTAAGTCCGGCTTTTTCATGATGCGCAGGGATAAGTAGATGCCGATGGCAACCGGGGCGTAGAGCAAGCCCTGCCCCAGGCTGCTATATAGGCTGGTGAGAAATAGGTCTGCGGTCATGGTTGTCCTCTAAGTGTTTTAGAATGTGCGGCTAGCGCGTTGCAGCATGGCTTCGGGAACCGCAAAGCCGATGGCTTCGGCTTCAGTTTCGTTGATGTACAAGGCGAGTGCTTCCACCGCAGGTGCATAGAAGGTTTGCGGCCAAGTGCCGTTGACCAAGATGTTGAAGGCGATGTCCGCGGCAGCGGCACCGTTGGCGGCGAAGTCCACCGAAAGCGAGGCAACTGCGCCGCCTTCGACGATGGGGAGGTCAGCGACAACGATGGGCAGGCGACGGCCGGGGTTCTGTGCACGGTTGAGGTTCTGCACCATTTGCATTTGCTCGGTGATTTGGTTGTCTTGCGGGATGTAGATGGCGCGGATGGTGGGGTCGGCCGCGATGTTGATGAATTGTTGGGTGAGGTGCTCCAAGCCGTTTGCGGGGATGCCGAAGGGCACGATGGTGCCTTCGGGGGCTACGGCTTGCAGGCGACCAAGCGAGGCAACGGAGTTGTCTTCGTCGGTGGTGTAGAGGAAAGCCACGCGGTTGTCGGCATCGAGGTCAGCGCCGAGCAGCTCTTGCAGCAGGTCGATTTGGGTTTCCATGGGCAGGGCACTGGAAGAGCCGGTGGAGATATCGCTGAGCAGGCCTGCGCCAACGGGATCGGTGATGATGCCGAACACGAGCGGGATCTCCGCGCTGGTGGCAACAGGCAAGGCTTGCTGCGATGCGCCGGTGCCCAAGCAGAACATCAAGTCCACGCGCTGTGCGGCGAAGGTGTTGGCGATGGCAACGGCGGTTGCGCTGTCGAAGTTCGAGTTTTGGTAAGTAAAGCGCACGCTGTGACCGGCTTCGGTCATCAGCTCGGTGAGGCGATATTGGAAGCCCGGCACGCCCAGCGCAAAGGCGGGGATTGGTCCGCCGGACAAGATGCCGATGTGGAACTCACGCGCGGTGTCGGGGGTGTAGGGGTCATCGGGGGTGTCTTGCGTGCCGCAGCCGGTGAGCACAACAGCGCCGGCGACGAGCATGAGCAGTGCGACGAACAGAGAGATGATTTTTTTCATGGTAGACTCCTTTAATCAATTACTAAATTACTAGGGTAAAGCTATTATAGCACATCTGCGTGCCCAATTGCAAGCCCTAAATGTAAAAAACGCGCCCTTACGAGTGTAAAAGCGCGATTTGTGGGTGTTGGTTATGCTGTGGGACCGAGCCAAACCAAAACGATTCGTCCGTCCGAGCCTCGTGTGGTGTCGGTGTGGGCGGTGCCCACGAGATCCCAAAACAGCTGAATGGCGTGGTCGCGGTAGGTCACGGGGCTTGCCGGTCTTGCGGGCACGGCTGCGCTTGCGGCGCTAAACGAAGAACCGCCGCCGCCAGCACGACCAGTTTGCCCGACAACCCCGCCGCCGCCGCCGCCGCCGAAAACCCCTGCGCCGCCGCCGCCGCCGCTGCCTGCGGCTGTGCCAGCAGCACCTATAACCCAGCCCGCTGCAAAGTTTG
>WQRM01000218.1 GCA_009786735.1 Oscillospiraceae bacterium
CCTCATCGACCGCCGCCTGCTGCAGGTGATGATCGACCAATACAACGGCGGGCCTGTGGGACTCGAAACCCTCGCCGCCGCCGTGGGCGAGGAATCCATCACCATTGAGGATGTGTACGAGCCCTACCTAATGCAGATCGGCTTCCTTGGGCGCACACCACGCGGGCGGATTGTCACCCCTGCGGCATATGCGCACTTGGGGATTTCGCCCAATGCGCAATCCAATGCGCAATGCGCAATGCCCAATGCGCAATTAACGATGGATGTTTAACAACGATTGTGTACCGCGTCTACATAAAACCCAAACAACCTAGGAGGTCACCATGAAGATTTTCGCTTTGCTGCTCGCCGTGGCGTTGCTGCTGGTTGCCTGCGCCGCACCCGCCGTTGAGCCCGCGCCCACCACCACCGAAGAACCCACCACGGCGTACATCACCACCACGCAAGAACCGACGACCGTGTTCGAGCCGCGCTATCTCACCGAGGCGGAGATTAACGAGATTTTCCAGTCAGCGTGGCACGCGCACGGTATGTGCAGCAATATTTCTTATGTCAGTTGGCAAGACTATGTTCAAATTGATAGGTGGACTTACTTTCGCTTAATCGGCGAAAATGTTCCGCAAAGTCTCACAGAACTACAGGTAGTTTTGCATGAGCATTTTTCACCCGAACTGACACAGGAAATCATGAATTTGTATGGTTTTCCGATTCATGTCGAACACAATGGTGCACTTTATGCAGTGACTACCGGCGAGCGTGGAAGTTGGCGCGCATCGATTAACAACATCGAATTGGTTGAGCAGACTGACACGCACAAAATTTATCACTTGACACTATTTGGCGAAGAATGGTATCGTGATGCTTTCACCGAGCCGCTTGACGAAGTACACATCTTCACCCGCGAGCTCATTGACGGCCGCTGGGTGTTCACGCAGTTCCCGTTTTACTGGTAGCCCCCACCGTCACAGCACCCCCACCGTCACGCCTAACGGCGCGCCACCTCCCCCAAGGGGGAGGCACAAAGGCACTGCGTTAATTTTAAGCGGTTCTTTTGCCACTTGAAAAACATCTTGCTAAAATCAGCCCGCACAGTTGATGCCTCCCCCTTGGGGGAGGTGGCGCGGATGCGCCGGTGGGGGTCGCCGGCTGGTCTCGCGGATAATCCCCACCCAACTCGCGTATAGTATAGGTAACACATTGAAACGGGGTTATTCATGAAGAAACTTTTCGGCACCGACGGCGTGCGCGGCATTGCCGGCACAGAACTCACCAACGAACTCGCATGGCAGATTGGCGCAGCGTTTGCCACTTGCGGCGGGGATTTCCTCATCGGCGAAGACACCCGCCAGTCCTCACCCACCCTCGCGAGCGCACTCGCCGCGGGCATGCAATCCGCCGGTGCGACCGTGCGCATGCTGGGCGTTGTGCCCACACCCGCCGTGGCGCAGATGATCCCCGCGCTGGGCTGCCATGGCGGCGCGATGATCTCCGCCAGCCACAACCCGCATGAATACAACGGCATCAAGCTGTTTGACGCGCAAGGCCACAAGCTGCCCGATGAACTGGAAGCCGAAATCGAACGCCTTGTAGGGGACGCGCCCCAGCGCGTACCGTTAAGTTTCAGCGAAATCACGGACAGCGCAGGGGCGCTGTCCCTACACGCCGACGATTACCTCGCCCACCTGCGCGCCACCGTGCCCGCCACCCTCGCCCAGGATTTACACGCCCAAGGTCTGCGGAAAATTGCGCTCGATTGCGCAAACGGCAGCGCCGCCGCCACCGCGCCGCAGCTGTTCGGTTCGCTGGGGTTTGACTGCGACATTCTGCACGCGCAACCCGATGGCGTGAACATCAACCACAACTGCGGCTCAACGCATGTGGAGCATTTGCAGGCACATGTGCAAGCGCACGACGACATCTGCGCGGGCTTTGCGTTTGACGGCGACGCCGACCGTCTGCTTGCGGTGGACGAACGCGGCAATCTGGTGGACGGCGACAAAATCACCGCCATTTGTGCGCGGCAGATGCTGCACGAAAACCGTCTGCCACACAGCGCCGTGGCCGTGACGGTGATGACCAACTTGGGCTTTCATGTGTACTGCGACCGCCACGGCATTGCGCGGGAAATCACGCAAGTGGGCGATCGCTATGTGTTGCAGCGCATGCAGGAGCGCGGTTTGGCGTTGGGCGGCGAGCAAAGCGGTCACATCATTTTGCGGGAATTTGCCAGCACCGGCGATGGTCAGCTCACCGCGCTGCAGCTGCTCAACGTCATGCGAGCCACGGGCAAATCGCTGGGCGAACTGGCCGACGAGGTGGCGCTTTACCCCCAAGTGCTGGTGAATGTGCGCGCCGACGCAGCCGCCAAGGCTCGCCTGCAAAGCGACCCTGACATCGCCGCCGCCATTGCTCGTGCGGAGCAGCAGCTGGGCGAACACGGTCGTGTGCTGGTGCGCGCCAGTGGCACCGAGCCGCTCGTGCGGGTGATGCTGGAGGGTCGCGATGAGGCGGAAATCACCGCCCTCGCGAATGATATTGCGGGGACGATGAGCTAAATGCACCCCCCTGTCGCTGCGCGACATCCCCCCTCTAAAGAGGGGGCACACCCACC
>WQRM01000219.1 GCA_009786735.1 Oscillospiraceae bacterium
GCGGCGTCGATGGTGCAGATGGGCGGCAGGTCGGTGAGTGCTGCGATGCGGGCGCGGGTATCCTTGGGTGGGCTGAAGCGATTGTGCACCTGCTGCGTGTGATAACTAAGCACAAAGCGCAGCGGCGGGTAGTCATCCCGCAGCGCTTGCAGTGCGCCGAACACTGCGTCAAAGGTGCAAAATGAACCGGTTAGTCCGATGCCGATGTTGGCTGGTGACCCCATGCGTGCCCCTCCCTTTCGTCCAAGATGATGCGTACGGTTTGTGCGATGCATTCGCCGCTTGCGCGCGGCGCGTATTTCCCCGGCAAGCTCGGGCACAGGTGGGCGTTGCGTCCCATGCGCTTGGCGGCTTCAAAATCCACGCCGCCGGGTGCGGTGGCGATGTCGATGATCGTGGCTTCGGGCGAGATGCTTTGCAGCATGGCTTCGTCAATGACCCGAGCGGGCACGGTGTTGAAGATATACCCAAAGCGTGGCAGATGGAAGGGCAGTGCGTTGAAGTCGATGACCTCGCAGCCGTTGGCAATGGCTTCGCAGGCAGCATCCCAGCTACGGGCGGCGATGGTCACATGTGCTTGCAGCCCTTGCAGTTTTTTCACCAGCGGCTTTGCACAGCGGCCATAACCCAGCACCAACGCTGGGCTCAGGTGCAAATTGCTGCCGCTTTTGCTGATTGCTTCGGCGATGGCACCCTCTGCGGTGGCAATGGCATTGAGCACGGCGAAGTCTTGCCGCTTGAGCAGATCATGGCAAACCACGTCCGCTTGGGCGAGGGCGTCGCACAGTGGCTCGGGTAGCATGCCGGCGATGAACATTTGCCCCGGCTGCAGCAGTTCGACGAGTTCTTCGGTTGATATGTAATCGTGAAATGGCACGGGACCTAGCACAATGTCTGCACCGTTGAGTGCTTCGGCGAGGCTGTTGCTTTGGGGTTGCGAATCGTTGAGTTGCGGCACATCCCACCGCTGCACCTGCCAGCCTGCTGCCAGGAAGGTTTGCGCGGCGTAGGCTTGCCGAGCGTCGCCGCCGAACACCGCGATACAATGTTGTTTCATATGGATACCTCCTACAAGGCATTATATGCATGTGGGCATGAAAAAGCCACCCCGCAGTGGGGTGGCTTTTGTGATGAAACGTGAGCGCTAGGGACGAACCACGCGAACCAGTTCAAGGATGCCGGTGATGAGCCCAAAGAGGGGAGCAACGAGTTGCAGCAGCATGCTGGCGAAGTCAACGATGCCCCATGCCCCATTTGCAATGGGGCTGAAAAGGTCGTGCAGGAAGAAGTGGTTGTTGGATGCGTCGTCCACCAGCGCGCGTAGGGTAGCGGTGGCGGTGCTGACCAAGTATGGTCCGCTGTCGGTGTCGGTCATGGTGAGCGCATGGCGAGCGTCGGTGAGCGCTCTGCGCAATTCAGCAACGTAGTCATCATGGTGACGCTGGAAGAGACCTTCGTTTTGCGCGAGAATGGCTTCGGCTTCTTCAATGGCTTCTTGTAGACCGCTGACGTTCATCAACGTGGTGGTGAAGCCTTCGCTTGCGCGAATCAAAACAACATCAGTGTCAATGGTGACGCTATTGCTTGTGCCAAAGTCGGTGTTACGGTCAATGAAGGGGGCTTCACGCACGGCATCGCCGTTTGTGGAGGTGGCTCGCAGGGCAACGACGGTTAGGACGACTTGCAAGTCACCAAAACCGAGCGATGTGTCGTAGCCGGGGCGCACTTCCAGGCGCTCGAGGGTTGCGGTGCTCACACGCCAAACGCGCAACGCGCTGGTGTTATCACGGTTTGCGACAACGGGGTCGGGATGCACGGGAATGGTTTCGCCGTTGAGGGTGACGTCCCAGTCAACCCAAGCGGTGGGACCGTTGAGGGTGTCAACGGTGGCGGAGTTGGCGCGTTGGTTTTGCTGGCGGAAGCCATTGCGCTGGTCGCCCACATCGCGGAAGTGATCCCAGATGAGGGTGGCTTCGTCCCACGCGTTGTTGGTGGAGCGCAACACAACGGTGCTGCTTTCGTTCCAGCCGGTTTGCGCGCTAGCGAGCGTGGTGGTGATGCTTGCGGTGACCACAATGCCCAACACCAGCACCAGCGATAGCACGGCGCAGAGAATTTTCTTTGCATGTTTCATGTGAATGCCTTCTTTCCTTTAACATTGTTGTTCTTTCTGAGAACAGTTAACTCCCCTGTGGATTAACACAGGTTGATTATAGCACAAATTCGCCGCAATTGCAAGAGATATACAAAAAATTAACAAAGCAAATTTTTTCAGCGAGGCAATGCGCGGGAAAAATTGCCGATGCTCGCGCCGCAAAGCAGCAAAGTGCGGGAAAACACCGCTTCATCGCTGAAAAGTGCGGAAAATCAACACATTAACACGCGAAAGCGAAGGGTTTCCGCAGCAAGCAGAAAATATTTTCCTGCCAGTTTACACATTCTTCATAATAACATGGTATAATAAACCTGAAAGGTAGAAGGAGGACTAGGACATATGGATGAAAACAACAATTTCAGCGGCTATGGCTACGACGATGCGCAAAACGCTTCGCTGCCAATGCCCGCGTTGCCGGATCTCACG
>WQRM01000220.1 GCA_009786735.1 Oscillospiraceae bacterium
ATGCAGTTGCGCGATAACTTTCGCGCCCACGGGGTAGCCCCCCAGCAGCCCCAGCAACACCGCGCCAACGGCAGGTCGCTTGGTTCGACCACGCCCGCTCAGCTGCACGTAAATCGCCGCGATGACGAAAAACGGATACAGCGCGGGGATAATCACGTTGCCACACAGCGCAAGCGCGGCGCGCGCGCCCTGCATGGCAAGCGGGGCATTCAGCACCAGCGCAGCGGCAATGGCGATGCACGCCGCGAGGGCAAGCGGCTGTTTCAGGCGAGCAATCATGTGTTTCATGGTAATAGGTATGTGCGCCGGGGAATATGCATGCTTGTGGGGGTGATGTGATGCGCAAACAAAAACTATCGCTGGGCGAAAAAGTCCGGCTGGCGGGCGAGGCGTTGGATATGCCCGCGCGTGCGCTGCCGGGCTTTTGCCACATTGAAATGATGCAAAATCGCCAGGCCGTGATTGAAGGCGTGAAGGGCGTGCTGGGCTACAGCGAAGACGAAATCAAGCTAAACATGAGCGGCTTGGTGGTCACATTTCGCGGGCAGGGGCTAACGATTTCAGGCTACCAACAGGAAGCGCTCACCATGAGCGGCACGATTGCGCAGGTGGATTTCGTGGGGTAGGGGCGAACTATGTTCGCCCGAAAATTTAGAGATAATGACCAGCGAGCGAACACAGTTCGCCCCTGCACGAGGAAATTTATGTTTTTCATCAAACTCATGCGCTGGCTGCGTGGCTATGTGCATTTTTCAGCTTCGGAGGGCTTCCCGGAGCGGTTTTTGAACCTCTGCAACCAAGCCGATGCCGCCATGTGGGACGTCACGTGGCGCGGCTGCAACATGCACGGCATCACCGACCGCCACGGCTTCGCCGCCATGCAGCAGTGCGCCGCACCGGCGGGCATCACGCTCAAAGCCACAGGCAAGCGCGGGCTGCCCTTTGCCGTGCACGCCTATCGCAAGCGCACCGGGTTGCTCGCAGGCGTGGTCGTGTGTATCATCACGCTCGCCGTGCTATCGGGCATGGTTTGGACCATCGAGGTGCAGGGCAACGAGACCATCGCCGCCGAGGAAATCCTGCAGGTGCTGCACGAGCAGGGGCTGCGCCTTGGCGTGCGCCGCAATAGCCTTGATCCTCGCGCCATGGCCGAGAGCGCACAGCAAGCGCTGCCGGGCGTGGGCTGGCTCACCGTGAACCTGCGCGGCAGCAGCGCCGTCATTGAGTTGCGCGAAGAGCACACCGTGCAGCCTTGGCTCACCACCGGCGAACCGCAGCACATCGTCGCCGCAAAAGCAGGGCAGATCCGCATTTTCGAGCTCTACCAAGGCGCACCCGAGGTCATGATCGGCGACGCGGTTTACGCCGGCGCTCTGCTGACCAACGGGCGCATCCTCAACCTGGACGAAACCTTCCGCTATGTTGCCGCCGACGCCTATGTGGTGGCGCGCACGGTGGTCACCGGGCAAAGCACAGCCGCCCGCAGCCGTCAGGTCAACCGGCTTGTGCCCGGCAGCACGCGCTATCGCCTGCAGGTGCTGAATTTCACCATCCCGCTTGGGCGGCAAAGCAGCGGCGCGAGCATCGACACCGCGTTTCATCTTGAGCTCGGCGGCAGAGCCATGCCCCTTGCGCTGCACCGCTACAACGAGGCCACCGCGCAGCCGCAGCAACGCATCCACACCGACAGACAGCTGCAGCTCGTCGCCGCCGCGGAGTTCTTCGCCTGGGCATACGCGCACACCCGCGCCGCGCAAATGCTGGAGCAAACCATCACCGTGGAGCTCACGCAAGAGCACGCCCGCGTGGTGCTGCACGGCGCGGCGTATGAGAACATCGGCTTTGCGGTTGCCGTTGCGGGGGAATAAAAGGCTCTTTTAGACAATGGTATTGATGTGTTTTTTTGTTTCGGGCGGCGCGCCCGCCGCCCCTACAGGTGGATGTCTCCTGCAAGGCTATGTCAAGCCGCAACATGTAGGGGTGGCGGGCGCGCCACCCGGGCTACATATCAATGCAAAAGCTTAAAACAGCCAAATAAAAAAGCACCCTCACCAAAAAGCGATGGCGCTCTTTATGTCTCAGCTATCTTTCACGCGTAAAGTTAGCCCGACCTATAGTCATCGTATTCTCTGTGCGACTAAAATCTTGAACACTAATTCCGCCGCAACCGCAAAGGAATTCTATCCTGCCGTCATTCGATAATGAAAAGGTGCCTTGCGTCGTCACACTAAACAACTCTATCAGCCCTAGGTCTTCATCCGCAGCAATCATATCAACAAGCTCTCGATATGCTCGTTCGCAGGAAAACCAGCCCAGCCCCATACTTTCATCGCGCCATCTCCCCCACTCATCATAGCGCTGATAATCTGCAACTTCAAATTGATTTCCTTGCAGCATTAAACTCGCGTTTCGCTCCTGTCGCCTGAAACGCCCAACGTTCGCACTCCAAACTCCAGCAGCTTGCGCTGCCGTATGACCATCGCCACACCCCGCCAACCCTACGCCCAGCGCAAACACCATCACCAACGCCAACGCCACGCTAATGCACTTCTTCATGCGAAACAACTCCTTTGTAAAT
>WQRM01000221.1 GCA_009786735.1 Oscillospiraceae bacterium
AAAGCCTTGCTCGTGATACCAGCGGAAGAACGCCGAGAACTCGCGTTGACCATTCGCGGTGTAGCCATGCGAGAACACCACGAGCTTGCGGCTGTCGCCCGCAGCCGGCAGATAGTGCCCACGCAGCGTCAGTCCATCGCGTGAGAAGATTTCCACCTCTTGCGGGTTTTGCGCGGCGAACCATGCGCGTCCCACGTCGCCCACTTGCATGTAGAGTTCTTCTTGCCTGCGCTCTTCTTCGCTTTCCTTTTTGTTCAGCGACGGTTTTTCTTTCGGGCGCGTCAGTGTCATCTTGAACGCCACGCGTCCTGCCACCAACACCAGAATAAGTACGAATGCCGCGATGCCAAGCACCAGTCCAATTAACCAAGCCATATGTTTTTTCTCCTCACATTCAATTGTATCTCTCATTATACCTCATCGGCAGCAAAATTGCAACCGCTTTTTTCAGGAAAATTGGCTTGTCAAAAAAAATCAAAAAAACACTTGACACGCCCGCTGGCATGTGATATACTATATGTAGTGCAAGCGTGGCACGCATGCACACTTTAACATGCTTTCTTCATTTGCTTCATACAAACCCTTCAACCCTAAGACCATTCGCTTAACTGCGGGTGGTCTTAGGGCTTTTATGTCGCTTCGCTGTGTTCTATTCCGGTCACATCAAAAGAGCTGGTCACTTCGCTGTGGTTTATCCACACCCCCCTGTCGCTGCGGCGACATCCCCCTCTAAAGAAGGGGGCGGGGCTTAAGAGGTAAACGACATCGAAACTTAGGCGCTTTTGACAAATGGTATTGATGTGTTTTTTGCTTCGGGCGGCGCGCCCGCCGCCCCTACAGGTGGATGTTTCCTGCAAGGCTACGTCAAGCCGCAACATGTAGGGGTGGCGGGCGCGCCACCCGAACCTTAAAATCAATACGAAAGTCTAAAATAGCAAAACTTGAAGAAACAAGCCCCAGCTCCTCTCCTCTGGAGGGAGCTCCCGACCTCGGGTCGGGCGAGGGAGGTGATTTTGTAGGTGGCTCGCGTCAACTCCTCTGCAGCAGAAAAAATAACACCTGCCGCCCTTGACACACCCGCTCAAAACATGCTATACTATACCCACTAAGCACTAAACAGGGGGGCATACGATGCACATCTTGGCATACGACATCGGCACAACCGGCGTGAAGACCTGCGTGTTCCGCGTGGGCGACACCATCGAGCTGCTCAGCGGAGCAAGCGGCGGCTACAAGCTCTACGTCCTGCCCGGCGGCGGCGCAGAGCAAGAACCCGACGAATGGTGGGCCGCCATGGCCGAAACCACGCGCAAAGCACTGCACGACGCAAACATCCAACCGCAAGACATCGCGGGCATTTCGTTTTGCTCGCAGATGCAAGGTCTCGTGCTGGTTGACCAAGCGGGTGTGCCGCTGCGCCGCGCGTTTAGCTACATGGACCAACGCGCCACCGAGCAACACAAACGCGGCATGGCACACGGTCTGCAAGTTGCGGGCGGCAACGTGGTGAAGCTGCTGCGTTCGCTCAAGGCGACGGGGGCTGCGGCGCTCAGCGTGAAAGACCCGGTGTGGAAATACAAATGGGTGCAACAGCACGAGCCGGAAGTTTTTGCGCAAACCCACAAGTGGCTCGACGTGAAGGAAGCCCTCATCGCCCGCATGACCGGTCGCTGCATCATGACGCCGGACTCCGCCTTCGCCACGCTGTTGTATGACATCCACAAGCAGCAGTGGAGCAAAAGCGTGTGCGGCATGCTGGGGGTAGACATCAACCACCTGCCCGAGATCGTGCCCTGCACCGCCGAAGTCGGCAAGCTGCGCCAGCAACAGGCCGAAGAGCTCGGTCTGGTGGCGGGGATTCCCGTGTTCGGCGGCGGCGGCGACGCTGCGCTGGTGGGCGTGGGCGCGGGCTCTGTGGAGCTCGGCGACACACACATCTACTGCGGCACGTCCGGCTGGGTGAGCACGGTTGTCGACAAAAGCATGGTAGACGCCGGCGCGAACATCGCCGCCGTGCTGGGCGCGCAGCCGGGCTTGTTCAACTATTTTGCCGAGCAAGAAACCGCCGGCAAGTGCCTCGAATGGGTCAAAAACCACATGGCACTCGACGAAATCAACGTCTACCTCAACAAGACCTTCAAGCACGAAGCCCCCGACCAAGAGGAGAAGTACACCTCGCTGTACGACTACCTCATGGAGGTCATTGCGCAAGCCCCCATCGGCGCAGGCGGCGTGATATTCACCCCCTGGCTGCACGGCAACCGCTGCCCGTTTGAAGATCCCGCTGCGCGCGGCATGTTCTTCGGTCTAAGCCTCGAAACCGGCAAAACCGAGATGATTCGCGCCGTGGTGGAAGGCGTGGTCTATCACCTGCGCTGGATGCTCGAAACCCAGCAGAAGAAGATCACCACCTCGCAAACCATCCGCTTTGTCGGCGGCGGCGCGCTAAGCGACACCATGTGCCAAATCCTCGCCGACTGCACCGGCCGCGCGGTAGAAACCGTGGCAAGCCCGCAAAACGTGGGTAGCATGGGCGCTGCCGCCGTCGCAGCCGTGGGC
>WQRM01000222.1 GCA_009786735.1 Oscillospiraceae bacterium
CCTAGCAAAACACCGTTTTTCGCGCACTTTTTTGCGCGAACTTTTGCGAAGTTAGGGCGAAAACCCTTGTATATCGGGAAAAAATATTTTTTTGAGGTGCGCGAAAATTGCGCGTTGTGCACCCAAAACCATGCGATTGCAGCGATAAGGAGAGACGATGTTTTTTCGGCGAAAAAAAGAGAACAGCACGCCCCCGCAGTGGCTCATTGTGGGGCTGGGCAACCCCGGGCTGAAGTATCAGTTCAACCGGCACAATGCGGGCTATTTGTGCATTGATGTGCTGAGCAAACGGCTGAAAGTGACGGTAGGGAATGTGAAGTTCCGCAGCCTGACCGCGGCGTGTGACATCGCGGGCGTGCCATGTCTGCTGATGAAGCCCACGACGTTCATGAATGAAAGCGGGCGGGCGGTGCGTGCTGCGGCGCAGGCCTTTGATATTCCGCCGGAACGCGTGCTGGTGCTGACGGATGATATCTCGTTTGATGCGGGTGTGCTGCGGATTCGTCGCAAAGGCAGCGATGGCGGGCAAAAAGGCTTGCGGAGCATTGCTGCGCACCTGGACACCGAGGAATACCCGCGCATTAAGCTGGGGGTGGGCAAAAAGCCGACTCCGCAGGCGAGCACGGCCGACTGGGTGCTGTCGGACTTCTTCCCCGAGGAGAAGGAAGACTTGCGCGACGCGTGTGAGCGGGCGTGCGAGGCGATTGAGTGGATTGTGCAGGGGGATATTGATGGGGCGATGGGGAAATTTACACAGTGAGGAGGCGCGTTGATGCAAACCGTGAAAGGCCGAGCGCAGGCGCTGGTGACGCGGGGCAACCAAGTGCTCATGGTTCAGCATTGCGTGGGTGATGAGGCTTGGTATTGTCTGCCGGGCGGTGGCATTGAAGTGGGCGAAAGTCCCGCGCAAGCTGCGTTGCGTGAGCTGCGCGAAGAATGCAACGTGATCGGCACGATTGCCGCGCCTACAGGTTGCGGTATGCAGGCGCTTGCTGGAAACTCCGCACCCCCAGTCGCCGCGCCAACGGTGTGCGATGCACGGGTTTCGTTCGCGGCGACAGCCCCCGCGTAAACGCGAGGGCCGCTCAGGAAACGGTTTTCTTTGGCTTTCATCAAGCCGCAACCTGTAGGGGTGGCGGGCGCGCCACCCGAGCGATAAAAAATATGGTGACATTAAGCTTTCGGGCGGCAAGATTGCCGCGCCTACATGTGACGCGTGTGGGATGTTGAAGCTTCGGGCGGATTTGCATCCGCCCCTACAGGTTGCGGGTTGGCGCGGCTCGCCGGAAAACTCCGCACCCCCCTGTCGCTGCGGCGACATCCCCCCTCTAAAGAAGGGGGCGGGGCTTAAGAGGATAACGACTGCGAATTTTTGTGAGGTGGATGAATCCCATGACTGAACTGCGCGCCAAAGCCCTTGCTCTGCCCACGCTGCCCGGTGTGTATCTGATGAAGGATGCCAAGGGCGGCGTGGTTTACGTGGGCAAGGCGAAAAACCTGCGCGCGCGGCTGTGCCAATACTTCACCGCGCAGGGGCTGCAAGGGCATTGCTACATTGGCTTGGGGCTGCAGCATGTGACCGACTTCGACACCATCATCACCAGCTCCGAGTATGAAGCGCTGGTGCTTGAGCAGTCGCTGATTAAGCAGCACAACCCGAAGTATAACCTGTGCTTGAAGGACGACAAGGGCTACTACTGGCTGCGGGTGACGCGCGACGACTGGCCGCGCCTTGCCGTGGCGAAGCAACAGGCTGACGATGGCGCGACATACCATGGACCGTATACGTCGATTGGGGCGTTCAAGCGGGCGGTGGATGATGCGCAGCAGATTTATCAGCTGCCGACGTGCAGCAAGAAGTTCCCGCGGGACATTGGCAAGGGTCGCCCGTGTTTGCAGCATTACATCAAGCGCTGCGCTGCACCTTGCGCCCGCAAGATCTCGCATGCGGACTATGTGCAAAGCGTGCGCGATGCGGAGAATTATCTGGTTCGCGGCAGCGCACAGGCCGAGCGTGACCTGCGCCGGGCGATGGAGCAAGCCGCCGAAGCGCTACAGTTTGAGCGTGCGGCGTCGTTGCGTGATAAACTGCAGGCGCTCGAAAAGCTCAAGGGCAAGCAGCATGTGGTGAGCGTGAACGTGGATGACCAAGACGTGTTTGCGCTGGCGGCGGACGCGACGCAGGCGTGCTTGACGGTGATGCGGTTTTGTGCGGGCAAGCTGTGTGACAGTGAGAGTTTTATTGTGGATTGTAGGGGATTCGCCCCTGCGAATCCCGCAGAGAATAGCAACCGCACGGATAGTGCAGAGGCGCGCGCAAGCAGCATGAAAACAACGGACAGCGCAGGGGCGCTGTCCCTACAAGAGCTGCGCCAACGCTTGCTGGAGCAATACTATGCCATGCGTGAGCCGGGCAAGTTGCGCCGCGTGGTGCTGGATGGCGAAACGCAGTCGCCGGAATTGCTCGCCCAGTGGCTTGCGGATAAAACCGGGCACAAGGTGGAGATTCTGGTGGCGCAAAAGAGCGAACCGGCGCGGCTCGTTGAGCTTGCTCG
>WQRM01000223.1 GCA_009786735.1 Oscillospiraceae bacterium
AAGTGGATGCCCGCACGGCGTGAGTTTTCTGTTCTTTTTTTGAAAAAAAGAACCAAAAAAACTTTAGCCGCTTCGCGGGGGATTTTGATGGGGCTATAATAGGGCACAGCGAAGCGACTTGCCCGCCGCAGGCGCGCTTCGCGGTGGACGATTAAGAAAATAACAAGCCCCCACTTTCTGCGTTGCAGTGAGTGGGGGGGGGGCATAAATTTTAAAGTCTAGGTTTTTTTGCGCACCTTTTTTTGCAAAAAAAGGTGCAAAAACTTCGCGTCAGCGCGGCGCTCAGCCGCCCATCGCAACCGGGAACAGCCGCACGGTGTCGCCGTCGCTTAGGGGAGTATCTTCGGGCGCGGCGATGCCGTTGATGGCGAATAGTCCGACTTCATCGGCGGGGAAGTTCAGCGCAGGCAGCACGTCTTGCACGACGGCGGGGCAGCGGAGGTTGAGTTCGGCTCGACCTCCGGGCAGCCATGCGCGCGCCCAGCTGCCCGCAGTGACGGTGATGTTCACGGCAAAAAAACCTCCTCAACATGAAAATTCTCCACTACACAGGGGAAACCTCGTTGACGAGCTTGTTGAACTCATCGATGATTTCTTGCGCAAAGCCTTCGTCCAGCGCGCCGTAGGAGGTGGGGGTTTGGAAGAAGCGCTTGGGGATTTTCACCTGCTTGTTGTCGTAGCCCAGCGCGCGTTTGATGCGCACTTTGGTGGCATAGATGCGCCGCGCGGCTTCGTCGAGCTCGTCGTCGGTCATCTCGCGGCCAACGGCGGCGAAGCACTTGCGCACGGTTTCACGGTCATAGACTTTGCGGGCGAACAGGCAGATCACTAGGCTGTTGAGCATGCAGCGCTCGAGCTCTTCGGTGAGGAGTTTTTTCGCCACAACGGCGGCTTCGATGGGCTCGCCGGGCTTGAGCGCTTGGTCAATGGAGTAGCCCGCGTTGCACAAATGCGAGTGCCGCGCCGACACCACCACGCCCACCACGCTGCCGTAGCCGGTGTGGTAGCCTGGCATCTCGTTGCCGCCGAGCTGCATGGCGAAGTCCGCGCCGCCGTAGATGTCAGCTGCGTGTCTCACGCCGCCGCCCAGCGCGCGATAGAAGTCATTTTCTGCGCTAGAGATGTAGCGTAGCGTCTGCTTGAGGCTATCCACGTCGCCGAATTTCACGGGGATGAGGGTGTGTTCTTCCACATTTACCAAGCCACGGTCGAGCATCTCTGCCGCCCAGCCCAGCGCCACGCCAGCGCTCATCGCGTCAAGCCCGCACAGCTCCACTTCGTGAATCAGCGCCAGAATATCCTGCCGCTCCTTGAGGTCAACGAAGGTGCCCAGCGCGAACAACAGCTCATAGTCATAGCCCACGCCGTGGGTTTCGTACTCATAGCCGTCGGCGAACGCGCGGCGATACTGCGCGATGTGGATGCAGCCCACTGGGCAGCCCACGCAGGCTTGCTTGCGCACGAGATCGTTTTCCGCAAAGGCTTCGCCGCTGATTTTCTCGGGCTCGTCCACGCGGGTGGTTTGCAGGTTGCGGGTGGGCAGCGCGCCGATGGCATTGAGCGCCTCAATGTTGATGGGCGTGCCTTGGTCGTGGTATTTGCTCATCACGCCGCCGGGTTTGTGGGCGATGGCATACAACTGGCGATACACGCCGAAATATTGCTTGAAATCATGCACAGGCAGGCTGCGCTCGCCGGAAATATGCACGGCCTTGAGCAGCTTGGAACCAAACGCGGCACCCAAGCCCAGCCGCCCAAAGTGACGGTAGCGATCCACCGTCACGCAGGCGAAGGCAACCTCGTTTTCGCCTGCTTGTCCAATGCGGATAATCGAGCGTTTGCCGCGCGCACCGGGCTCGTTGTCGCGGATATAGCGCCCGGCATCGTCGCGGTTGGTGTTCCACAGCGGGCGAGCGTCGCGGAATTTTACGCTAGTTTCGTCAATGGCAAGATAGAACGGCTGCGATGCACGGCCGGTGATCACAAGAGCGTCATACCCAGCCTGCAACATGGAAAACGCCAGCCGCCCACCGGCGTAGCTCTCGCCCAGTTCACCCGTTAGCGGCGACACAAACAGCGCCACCGTTTTGGTGATCACCGGGAACACCGTGCTCAACGCGCCCATGGCGAGCACGATGGGTTGCTCCGGCGCAAGCGGGGGGAGGTCGGGGTGCATGTTTTCTTCAAGCAGCTTCACGCCAATGCCCACGCCGCCTATGTACGGCATCAAGTCTTCGCGCTCTTCCACGCGCGACGTTTGCGCCGTCATGTCAACATACAGCACACGAATAAATTTCTCATAAATCATCAGCCTTCAACCTCCTCCATCGCAATGCAGTTGTGCGGGCAAAAGCGCGTGCATGCGCCACAATGCCGGCAGATGATCGGCGCGTTGGCATCGTCATCCCAGCCAATGGCTTGCGCGGCACATGCCGCCATGCAGTCACGGCAACCGATGCACTTGCTTTCGTCAACCGTCACGCCGCCGCCTTTGCGCAGCAACAGTGCGTCCGTTGGGCAAGCCGCCGCGCACTTGGGCT
>WQRM01000224.1 GCA_009786735.1 Oscillospiraceae bacterium
GGTTTTTCGGCAACATGGACACCTACATCAACGTCATCGGCGGGCTCAAGCTCGACGAGCCCAGCACGGATTTATCCATCGCGCTCGCGCTCATTTCGGGACTCAAAGACGTCCCGCTGCCCGACGATGCCCTCGCCTTCGGTGAAATCGGGCTGGGCGGCGAACTGCGCGCCGTCAGCCACTGCGAGCAACGTGTCCGCGAGGCCGCACGCCTTGGCTTCGCACGCTGCATCGTGCCGCGCCAAAACTTCGCCAAGCTCCCCAAAGACCTGCGGCAAGGCATCCAAGTCATCGGCGCAGGCAACGTGCGCAGCGCCTTTGAAGCTTTGATGTAACGCGAAGTTTTGCGCTCGCCGCGCGGCGTACCTTTTTTTGCAAAAAAAGGTACCCAAAAAAACCTAGATTTGATTAGGCTATCATAGACCACAGCGAAGCGACAGAGCCCCACCGCAGGTGGCAAAAAAAAGAACAACGGAACCCCTTAATAACCGCGCGCATACAATGGCATGGAGAATCACTACATACATAAAGGATGAGGTACCATGCCAGTAATTTCACTACTTCCTGTCTTCCCGCCGGTTCAACCAGTGCCTCCAATTGGGAGCATCCGTCCGCCCATCGCCACGCCCGTGCCGCCCATCGGCGACCTGCGTCCGCCTTGCCCATGCTGGGCTCTGTGGGTGCCGGAAGTCATGGATTTTTGCGACCCCACACAAGCCTGCACTTGGCCGGGGACAAACCTGCCGCCTGGCCCGCCGCTCGTACAACCGCCGGTTCCGCCTAATCGACCCACGCCTGTGCCGCCTATTGGCTGCATCAACCAATGCTGCAACCACTGTAATTGCCGACCACCGGCCAAACCGCCGTGCAATTGCACCAACTGCAAGCCGCCGATCGCCACGCCCGTGCCACCCATCGGGGAGCTCCCGCCGGAGCGCCCATCGTTGCTGTGCCGCGTCTGCCCGCGATGCTGCCGTTAGCACACACGTTCGCAACGTTGATTTAACTCGCTAAAGCGTTTTCGTCAAGGGGCAGGGGACTCACGCGGCAAATTTTACGAAGTTGGAGACCCGCATGCAAGCATTTACATACTCCATTTCGCCCGTGAATTTGCGTGAAAACCTGCCCGCCATCGGTCACCTCGTCCGCGCAAGCTACGCTGACGTGGCCGCGCAGTTCGGCATCACGTGTGAAAATTGTGCCTCGCATCCGGCTTATCAAGCTGACGATTTGCTGCTTGGTAAGCTGGATTTACCCCATGCGATTCACCTAATCGCACGCAATTCCGGCGGCGAAATCATCGGTTTTGCTGCCGCCGTGCCAACCAAACGCCGCGTGCTTGAAGGCCTGCGCTGGTGTGTTGCGCCTGCGTATCGCGGCTTGGGTGTGGGCAACGCGCTGCTGGACGAGCTGTTGTGCAAACTGCAGCAATGCAAAGCCCGCAAGCTGGAAATAGGGGTGATTGACGCAAACGAGCCGCTCAAAGCGTGGTATGCGCGGCGCGGATTCGCACAAACCGCCAAGAGGGAATATGCTGGCGTGCCGTTCGTGGTGTGCCGCATGCAGTTGGAAGTATAGGGCTGGTTTGCAGCCAATAGAAACCTTTCGCACGACCTTGCGGTCATTTGGGACAAACTGATTATGTGCACGCAGGGGCGGAGAATCACCGCCTGCATTTAACCGAGCAATAAAACTTCGCATAACATATGTTTTGCGAACATAGGGGGATTAGATGAAACGAGACGATGTCGCATTCCTGCCCACGCTTGTTCAGGATTACATCCGCGCGCTGGAGCGCAAGCAAATCGCCGAGCTCACCATGTTGGAATACGCCAGCGACCTGCGCCTGTTTTTCTATTACATGGCGCAGCGCCGCCGCGTGCTGCCGCCAGACCTCGACTGGGCTGATATCGACCTGCAGCCCGCCATCGACCTCGACTTCATCCGCTCCGTCACCACCGACGATGCCGCGGACTTCATCAGCCATTGCCGCAACGTGCGCGGCAACAGCCCCAACACGCTCAACCGCCGGTATGTCGCGGTGCGGCGGTTCTTCCGCTACCTAACCGTGCAAAAGCGGCTGCTTGAGCACAACCCGCTGGACGCACTGGACGGGCTCAAGCTCGCCAAAACCTTGCCGGTGTATCTGCCGCTTGAGGACTGCATGCTGCTGCTAAACACCGTGGAACAAGACGCACAAAACCCGTTCCGCGAGCGCGACTACTGCATCCTCGTGCTGTTCCTCAACTGCGGGCTGCGCCTCAACGAGCTGTGCAAGCTCAACCTTGCAGACATCGCCAGCAACGACACCGTGCGCGTGCGCGGCAAAGGCAGCAAGGATCGCACCGTCTATCTCAACGCCGCATGCCTGGCGGCACTTGAGCGCTACCTGCGCACACGCCCGCAAGACGGTCTGCGCCACGAGGACCGCGACGCGCTGTTCATCAGCCGCAACAAGCGCCGCATCAACCCGCGCTCGGTGGAGCTGATGCTCACCAAGTATCTGCAGCTGTGCGGGC
>WQRM01000225.1 GCA_009786735.1 Oscillospiraceae bacterium
CCGCCGCTGCCTGCGGCTGTGCCAGCAGCACCTATAACCCAGCCCGCTGCAAAGTTTGCGTTGCCGTTTTGACCGCCGGTAGCTCTTCCGCCGGTAACGCCTGCGCCGCCGCCGCCGCCAGAACCGGTTGTGCCGCCAGTATTGCTTGTTGTGTGTGCTTGGTTAGCTGTGTTGCCTTGGTTGCCTGAAAATCCGCCCAAAAATCCTGTTTCAGACCATGTTGGATAGGTGGGCGCCGGTGAAACCACGCCATTGATAAAGCGCCAGTTGGCGGCACCCGCAATCCCGGTTTGCCCACCGGCATCGCCACCGCGCATGTTGTTGTCGCCGCCGCGACCACCGCCACCGCCTGCGATAGCAACAAAACCTGTGGTATTCCCGGGATTGCTGGTGGGAAATGTCCTGTTGCTCATAATGTAAGCCATGTGACCACCGTGACCGCTGTTTGTAGTGCCAATGGCAGGACCAGTACGAGCTGCGCCTTGAATCACACCTACGGTGAATGAACCAGCGGTGGTTTTATCGAAAATACCCATAAATACGCCTGGTCTACCTGAACCAGCAAGGTCTTGATCAGTGCCGTGCCCTCCGCGAACGAAAAAAGCCCATTCACCTGCAGGCGCATTGTTGAACGTAGTGTGAGAAGCCCCAGTGCCAATGAAGCTCGCATTGAGCGTTCCTCGACCAAGTCCTGTGCGCACAAACGAAATCAGATGGTACACCGCGAACTCGTTGGACATGATGTTTTGCGACTCAAACCGTGCGCCGGTGAATGCAAACGAAACCGACGTAACGCCAAGCGTCAGCGTCAGCAGCACCAAGGCTACACGCAAGAAGATGTTTTTCTTCATGGTTGTCCTCCTAATCTACCTGCAAGGCGTCGAAGAACACGCGATACCAGCGAATAGCAAAGTTTGGCGACGTTCCCGAGCGGGCGGGTGCGGACAGCGCGATGGTGCGGTTGGCGCTGGTTGCGGTGTGTGCTAACCGAACCGTGGCGCTGAGCGTACTAGCGCCGTGCGTGGTTGTGGTTGCGCTCGCAACAGGGCTTGCCGCCGAGGGCGTGCCCGTTTGCGTGATCACATAGCGCAGCACGAAGTTGTGCGCGTCTGCCGTCACTTGGCTATGGTTGGTGACGTTGAACGTTCTGGACTGCGCTCCCGAGCGATGCACTGGATCGGGCACATTGGCAGTGGGAGCTGCGTGCGTTGCCGTTGCGCCAGTGTGGAACACGGTGGTGCTGGCGTTCACCCGCGTTGCGCCTGCCGGTTGCGTGCCAAAGGCAACGTCCCACGCTGCCACGCGGGCGGCATAGGAAGCGGAAGATTGGGTGATGTAGCGCGCCATGGTGGAGGTGGACACCGCCCACGGCAGAGTCCATGCAACGGCGACGGCCAAGATGAGGACAATTGGACGGATTGGTAAACGGCGCTTTTTGATGTTTCGCTGCATATTAATCCCCCCTTCAACAAGATTATAATCATTTTAGCACATATCAGAGAAAAATGCAACCTTTATTTTGCGCTGGCAAAAAATTTCTGCGCCTAAATGCGGACAAACAC
The DNA here is from genome assembly GCA_009786735.1 of Oscillospiraceae bacterium. Lineage (GTDB taxonomy): Bacteria > Bacillota > Clostridia > Oscillospirales > Acutalibacteraceae > WRMQ01. Next base: position 1,563 of record WQRM01000225.1, read on the forward strand.
GGCCATTTCGCGCTCGCCGCGGTTGGCAAAGCGGAAATAGGGGATGAAATGCAGGCGCTGCGCGGTTTGCGGCGGCGCGGTGGTGGAATATAGCGCGTTGCCGGGTTGCAGGCGCAGACCGTCGCATTGCAGGGCATCAAAATCGCCGGAAAAACTTGCGTTCGGCGCAATGGACAGCGCGCGCAGGTTGTCGCCGTTGTCGATGCTTTCCAGGCAATACACAATCGGTCCGCGCATCACCGCCACGCGACCAATTAAATCATACACTTGCGGGTTGGCGTGCACCAGTCGAACCGGCATGGCAAGCGAGAGCTGCAAGGCAAAGTCATCGTTGGGGATGTCTACATAGTAATAGCCGCGGTCGAGCGTGCCGGGAGCGCTGCAGGTGAAGTGTTCGCACCAACCGGGGATGCGCAGCGCCACGCGCTTGCCGCTGATACCCTGCAGGTGAAGCGAGATCTCGCCGTCGCGGGGATATTGCGTGGCGATGGTGATGTGCTCGTGTGCGGCATGGGCATAGTGGTGCACATAAACGGTGTAATCGTCTTGCGTGAACAGCATGTTGGCGAACGAGGCCACAAAGCGCGCGAGGTTTGCCGGGCAGCACATGCACTCAAACTTGTGCTGGCGTTGCGTGGGCGGATAGCGGTCGTGGCTGTGGGTGCTGGTGTGTTTGTGGCGCAACTGCGGGTGGATTTCTAGCGGGCATTCGTAGAAAAACGCAGCGCCGTCGTCGGACACCCCGGCCAGTGTGCCGTTGTAAATGGCGAGCTCGGCAGCGTCGGCATAGCGACCGTCGGGCTCAACTTGGCTCATGCGCCGGGCGAACAGCGCAAGCCCGATGGCTGCGCAGGTTTCGGCATAGGCGGTTTCGCCGGGCAAGTCGTAGTCCGGCGTGAAGGCCTCGCCGTGGTGCGTGGAGCCGATGCCGCCGGTGACATACATGC
>WQRM01000226.1 GCA_009786735.1 Oscillospiraceae bacterium
GCACGCTTTTGTGGTGGGTGGCGATGTTGTCCAGCTGCGCAAACAGCAGGGCTTGCTCGGTGAGCGCCACGTTACCCACGTGTTGCAGCGGTGCTTCGGCGGGCAGGGGCAAGTCTGCGGGGTCGATGCCTTGGCGCTCAAGCAATACCTTGCGGATGGCGTGATACTTGGGCGTGTAACCGCCGTACTCGTTGAGCGGCGCGTCGTCGTCGTAGCTGGTGACGGTGGGCGAGTACTCCTCGCGGAAGTTCGCGCCGGCGGTGAAGCCAAAATTCGTGCCGCCGTGGAACATGTAGAAGTTCACATGGCCGCCATCGTCGAAGATTTCATTGAGGCAATCCACGACCTCTTTGCTGTCACGCGCGTGGTGACCCGCACCCCAGTGGTCAAACCAGCCGTTCCAAAATTCGCAGCAGACCCACGGACCTTCGGGCTCATACTTGCGCAGGACATCGAAGTTCTGCTTGGCGCGGCTGCCGAAATTCGCAGTTGCCAACACACCGGGCATTTTGCCGCCGGTGAGCGCGCTTTCCCAGCCGCCGTCGCTGGTGAACAAGGGCACGTCAATGCCGCCGTCCAGCAGGCATTGCTTGCAAAACGCCAGATACTCGTGATCGTTGGCATAGCTGCCGTATTCGTTTTCCACCTGCACCATGATGACGTTGCCGCCGCGGGTGATTTGCAGCGGAGCGATCTGCGGGAGGAAGTTTTCATAGAAGATTTTCACACGCTCGAGATATGGCGGGTATGCCACACGCAGGCGCATGCCGGGGTCTTTGAGCAGCCATGGCGGCAGCCCACCGAGATCCCACTCGCTGCAGATATATGGGCCCGGGCGCACGATTGCCCACAGCCCCAGCTCTTGGGCGATGCGCAGGAACTCCGCAATGTCTAGCATGCCCGAAAAATCGAACTTGCCGGGCTGCGGCTCGTGCAGGTTCCAGCAGACGTAGGTTTCCACGGTGTTGAGCCCTGCGGCTTTGAGCTTGCTCAAGCGGTCGCGCCAGTCTTGTGGCACAGTGCGGAAGTAGTGCATCGCGCCGCTGTACAGCGGAAAATCTTCGCCGTGCAGCAGGAATTTGCCTTGGGTGATTTCAAATGGTTGCATGGTTTTATCTCCTGATTTTTATTGGTATGATATTGGTGTGCCGAGTATCGGTCGTGACCAAGTAGCCTCCCCCGCCTGCGCCGGTGAACTTCCATGCGGGCAAATCCACTTGCAAGCCTAGCGGGAACATCGCGGGCAGCATGGCTTGCTGCGCCAGCCGGTTTGCGTTGAGAGACTCGCCCAGCAACGCGGCATCTTTCGCCAAAATAGCCTGCCAAGCCATGTCTGCCGCTTGGGCGAGGGCTGCGGCACGCTCGGCGGTTGGCTGCATGCCCGCGGTGGGGTCGTAGCCTTGCGGGCGCTCGAAGGTGGGATATAACGCAACGTGTTGTTCGAGCCAAGCGAGGGTATCTTCATCGGTGATGCGCTCGATTTGCTCGGGCCAGTAGCCGCCGGTATAGTGCTGACGTGTGATGCCCGGCACACATAAGCCGATGGCATCTTGCGCGCCGGAAATGTCGCGGCGGGCGAGGTCGATGCCGTTTTCATAGCGAAAGGTGAGCTTGGCCAGCTGCTCGGGCGACAGGTTGGGCAGCGCGTTGCCGAAGAGTTCCGCCAGGCGATTGCGCGTGCTGCCCGCCATGCCGCTGCGGAGCATGAAATCGTGCGTGGGCTCGATGGAAAGGCAGATTACGCTGCCCGGGTGCAAGGTTGAGATAAATGGTTGGTCGAGCCATGCCCCCGCGAGTTCAACGCGCCAAGGCAGATGTTGCGCGCGCAGAGATGTGCTATTGCGCTCGGGCAAACCGGGCGCGGGCACACGCGGCAGGACAATATATTGCGTGCCGAGTTCGGCACAAAGCGCGGCTTTTTCGGGCGTATTTCCGTCGTGGTTGACGATGAAGACATCGGGCTTGAGGGCGCGCAGGTCGGCCTCGAAGTCCAGCATACCCACGCCGCTTGAGATAAACGCCCGCGCCACACAGCCGATGTTGCGCACCATGAACAGGCGCTCGTGCTCGGGATTTTGCGGCGCGCGACCCTTGAGCTGCGCCACGGTGGCATCGCGAGCCACGCCGACGTGCAGTGTGCCATGCTCGGCTGCGGTGCGCAAAAAGGCAACATGCCCGCTGTGCAGCAGGTCAAAGCAGCCGGAAACGAATGCGGTTTTCATGATGCCTCCCTTCCTCTCTCACCCTTCGGGCGGATTTTTATGCTCTGGGTGGCGCGCCCGCCACCCCTACAACATAGCTTCAATCCGCCCCACAACTTCGCCCTTATGATTGCGCAGTTCGGGGCGATAAAACTGCGGCAGGCTTTCGGCTTCAGCGGCGGTAATCACACCCAGCCGCACGAGAATTGCCAGCACCACCAGCGGCAACACAGCCGTGCAGCCGCTCTCAATCTTCACCGCGATGCCCATCGAGCCGTCCAGCAAGCCAATGGCGAAGTAGGCGCTC
>WQRM01000227.1 GCA_009786735.1 Oscillospiraceae bacterium
GGTGCAGACCGTCGCGGTGTTTGGTGATCCCCACGGGCACGGCGGCGATGGACTTCACGGTGGGCAGCTGCAGCAGGTCGCGCAGGCTGCGGCGCAGTTCGTCGCCGTCGTTGATGCCCGGACACAACACCAGCTGGCAGTTGAGCTCAAGCCCGGCGGCGGCGAAATCGTGCAGATAGCGCAGGCAGTCGCCCGCGTGGGGGTTGCCCATCATTTGGCAGCGCAACGCGGGATTCGTGGTGTGCACGCTGACGTTAATTGGGCTCAGGCGCATGGCGATGATGCGCTGCACGTCGTGGTCGGTGAGGTTGGTGAGAGTGATGTAGTTGCCGAAGAGAAAGCCCAGGCGCGCGTCGTCGTCCTTGAAGTATAGCGGCTTGCGCAGCCCGCGCGGGAGTTGATCAATGAAGCAAAAGATGCAGCGGTTTTTGCAGGGCGTTTGTTTGTCCATCAGTCCGTTGGCGAAGTCGAGCCCGAGGTCGTCGTATTGGTCTTTGCGGATTTTTGCGGTGTAGATTTTTTCGCCGCGTTGCAGCTGCAATTTGAGCTTGCGCTCGGCGGCGTGGAAGCGGTAGTCTAACACGTCGTGGATCGCGTTGCCATTGATGGATAACAGAACATCGCCCACAGCAAGTTTGCTGTGGGCGGCTGGGCTGCCCGGGGCTATGCCGGCGATTTGCTTACTCAGCTTTTTGTTTGGCCACCATGCGGCCTTTGTAGACACCGCACTCGGGGCACATGCGGTGCGACAGCTTGAACTCGCTGCAGCTGGGGCAACGCTCAATTGCCGGTGCGGTGAGTTTCCACACGCTGCTGCGGCGTTTGTCGCGCCGGGCGCGTGATACTTTCCTCTTGGGTACTGCCATGATTACACTCCGTTCTTGTTGCTAAATGATGTCCTTCAGATGAGCGAAGGGGTGGGTGGTGTCGGTGTTTTCGGGTTGCGGTGCAACGCAGTTGCACGAGGCTATGTTGTGGTTTGTGCCGCACATGTTGCACAGACCTGCGCAGTCCGCATCGCACAAAATGCGCGGCGGCATGGCGAGGACGATGTCCTCCCAAATGAGGTCGCAGGGGCTGAAGCGGTAGCCTTGCAGCAGCACAAAATCGTCGGTGTTTTCGTTGTTGAGCGAAAGCACCAAGGTGTGGTGCAGCGGCACGGCGGCGCTGTGGGTGAACTCGTCCGCGCAACGGTCGCACTGGGCGGCAAGCTGCACTTGGGCTGTGCCCTGCAAGGTGACCACGCCTGCGCGGTTGCGCACGCTGCCGGTGATGACAGGCGGCTGCGCGAAGGGCAGGGCGTTGTAACTTGCGGGCATGGCAAAGCTGAAGGGCTCGACCAGACCGGGCGTGTTGAAGACGGATTCAAGTTCTAAAAAAAACATAGCAAGAGATATTATATCGTATTGTGCGGAAAATGTCAAGCGTTTTATGAGACTTTTTTTACCACGTCAAAGATTTGCGTGGGCAGCGCGGCTTCGCCGGCAGAGACGGTGAAGGTGAAGGCGGTGTCGCTTGCTTCGGCGAGCTTGCTGACTTTTTGCAGGAACACCAGCAGCTCGGCGGCATCACGCGAGCCGATGCGCAGGGTGGCATCGACGAAAATGTCGGTGATGTCGTGGTTGCTGGCGCAGACACCGGCGAGGAAGCCATAAAAGGCATCGAAGCCTGCGATGGCGTAGTCGTCGGTGGCGATGAGGCGGGCGCGATTGGTGACTTCGTGCACGAGCTTGCGTTTTTTCTCCACGCAAATGACGTTGCCAGCGGATTGCTCCACTGCGGCGTGCACCAGTTGCACGAGCGCTTTCGTTTTGCCGGAACCAGGGCCGCCTGTGAGAATTTGTACCATGAAAATATACCTCCAGTTTTATTGAATGTTATAGTCTTTGAGCAGCTTTGCGCGGGTTTTGTCGTGGTCGCGACCGGGCTTGCCGAGCAAGGCGAACATGAACTTTTTGTAGCTTTCTACGCCGTCTTGGTCAAAGGGGTTCACGCCGAGCATGTAGCCCGAAATGGCGCAGGCTTTCTCGAAGAAGTAGATGAGCCAGCCGATGTGGTAGGCATCGCGTTGCTCGAGGGAGATCACCAGATTGGGGCAATTGCCCTTGGCGTGCGCGAGCGCGGTGGCTTGGAACGCCTTTTGGTTGATCTCAAACAGCGGCTTGCCAGCGAGGTAGTTGAGCCCGTCGCCGTCGTTGTCTTCTGCCTGCACGGCGATGCGGTTGTGCGGCTGGTTGAACACGAGCACGGTCTCAAACAAGATGCGGCGACCTTGCTGGATATACTGCCCGAGCGAGTGAAGGTCGGTGGTGAAGTTGACGCTTGCGGGGAACAACCCGCGACCCTGCTTGCCCTCGCTTTCGCCATAAAGCTGCTTGAACCACTCGCCGAACATCACCATGCCGGGCTCGTAACTGGCGAACAGCTCCACGGACTTGCGCTTGTTTTTGTGGTAGAAGTAGCGCATGGTGGCGTAGTCTTGGCAGGCGTTTTTGCCGTAAGTGTT